>BDTI01000151.1 GCA_002923215.1 archaeon BMS3Abin16
CTTATCACTGGTATCTGAATCCATGACCCAAATATCGTTGCTCCCGGCTTCATCCGACACATAAACTATCTTTTTCCCGTCAGGACTATATGATGCGAGAAGTTGGTTAGAAGAATCAGTGGTCAATGCCCCTTTCCTGCCGCTTATAGGGTCTATAACCCATATGTCCCAGTTCCCGGACTCTTTTGACGAGTAGATGATCATTCCATCAGGCCGCCACGCAGCAAAATCCTGTGCAGACGCTAAAGACATCACCTGTTTTTTATTATCCCCGCTGCTATCCATCACCCAGAGATCGCCCGCGTCATCATGTCTCGAAGTATACACAATCTTTTCACCGTCAAAGGAGTAGGATGGCTTTCCCTGCGGATAGGTGTCAGTGGTCAGCTGTGTCAATAACACCTCGCCGAAGGTCGTGTTAACCGCGGTTGTGACGCCGATAGTTTCGGAAAAATTCAATTCAAGGTCTCGGCCGGTGACATACCACAAACCCTCCGGCTTCTTAGCACAACCATAGACGATCCAATAAAGATCCTGAGAATCTTGCATCAACGTCTTGTAGTCACATTTAAAACTCCGAGTCCGATCTATCATGTTGTAAGAAAGCAGCTTGGGCTCAGACCATGTTTTGCCGTCGTAGGAGCCCATTACAAAGATATCTTCATTTCCAGTTCTCTCCGATGTAAAGGCCATCCAGTATGCGCCCCCGGAGTCCTGTATAAGGTCTATGTAATTGTTGTTCGCCGCTCCACTGCTGATCTTTTCTGGAGCAGACCATGTGCTGGCGTCTTTTGAGCTCATGAGAAATATGTCATATTTATTGGGCCAACCTGTCTGCCTGGCAAAGGCCAGCCAATAAACCCCGCTTGTATCCTGTATCATAGTTGGAAAAGTCTCAATCGACTCATTCCTCGTCACACGAGAGGGCTCAGACCACGAGACGCCGTCGCCAGATCTGGTTAGATACACATCATAGCTGCCAGCCCGATTTGAAGTGAATGCTATCCAGTACACTTCATCCCTATCCTGTATCAGTGTGTTTGGATAGGAGTCAAAGGCTGGATTAGTTGTTATCTGAACCGCTTCAGACCAGGATACGCCATCATCAGACCTTTTTAGAAACAGGTCTGCCTTGCCCATTCTGTTCGAGATAAACACCATCCAGAAACGGCCTTCGGAATCCTGCATTATCTGAGGGTCTCTATCATCTGCGGGATTTGAAGTGACAGGCCAAGGATCAGACCAGACCCGGCCCTCTGTGGAGTTCATCAAAAAGATGTCAGCACCGCCCTGTCCTGCGCCATTAAAGGCCATCCAATATACTCCGTTATCATCTTGTATCATAGAGGGATGAGTGGCTCCAATAAGAAACTTCGGTGCAGACCACTCCGAAGCAGCAACTGCTCCACTAGCTGCAAAAAACAATGTCAGTAAAATGAAGATGTAGACTCTTTTTTTCATGGCCTTTCCCCCGCTGCCCTAGAGACTTCCAGCCTCTTTTCACATGTCAAGTCTAAAAGTAGTTCGCAAACTTTCATCACGTACACCGTTTAATAAAAGATATTTTATTTTGTTATGCTGTAAATCGACATCGGTTACATCTCCATCATATACTTTTCTAAGTCCCTGTAAACCTTTTTATAACTACAGTTATAATCTAGATAAGGTATTTGAATTGGAAATTAAAGTTTGTCCCATATGTGGGAGTACTGATTTTGATTTAGTTTCAGGAGATTTCAAATCTAATGGATTAATAGTGCCTACTTGTCGATACAATAAATGCAACTTTATTTTCCCAAAAGAGATAAACGAAGACCATGGTCCAATAGAAATCGAGAGTCCTAAAGAAACATATATAGCAGTTTTGGAAACCACACTCCCTGACTTGGATGTTATAATTAAAGTTTTAGATAAAAAGTCGTCATCCGTTCTTTTTGAGTTCGTACTTGATTCAGATGAGGTTTACCTTGATGAAGTAGATATAACTGATGTTATTTTCACTGAGGATGAGCGGTATATGATTATCGTAAATTTCTATTATAATCCTATTCAAATTTGGGATACTAAAAAATGGGAATTGTATTTTGAGATTAAGGATGTTAAAGATGTTTTATCGGTTAAAGTTAGTCCTGAGAATATTCTTTTAGTTGAGGATGGTGAGAATAATTGGGTAAAATGGAGTATAGAAGAAAAAAGAAAAATGAGCAAAGAAGAGAATAATGTTAAAGAAAATTCATGAAAATAAATTACTCTTTAATATCATACTTTCTCTTCAACCTCCCAGTTGAAATATCGTCTTCCATTACTAGCTGTACTGTAAATCGACATCAGCTACACAAAAAATTTTCTCTTCCCCACATCGCAGGCGGGAGAGGAATGTAAAGATTATGTATCCACGGAGCGAATAATCAGCACGCCTGAAAAGAGAACCCACATTTACACCCCACAAAACTCTTAGGGTGTAAATGCTCCAATTGGTGTTCACTCATACCTCAATGCTTCGATGGGCCTTAGCTTCGACGCCTGCCATGCCGGATAAAGTCCTGAGATCGCGCCCACGATAAATGAGAACAGAATCGATCCGACCACAAGCTCTATTGTGATCTTTGTCTGAAACATGCTTCCCACGTAGGCTGTTCCGATAATGTCGATTATGATTGAAAGCGCGGCTCCCACGATAAATCCGAGTATCCCACCCATAAGCCCTACAAAGCCTGCCTCTGTGAGAAAGAGGAGTAGAATCGTCTTTTGCTTTGCGCCTGTAGCCTTGAGAATCCCGATTTCAGGCGTGCGTTCAAAAACACTCATAAGCATTGTGTTCATAATTATGACGCCGCCCACGATAATCGAGATCGACGCGATGCCGCCGAGCACAAAGGTAAGCACACCCAGCACCTGATTGATCTGCTTTGCAAAATCCGCTGTCGTAGCGATTTCAAAGTCTTTTCCACCCCTGAGTTTTTTAAGACGCACCTCTATGCGGTCTGCCGTAAGCTTTACCTTACGTTCATCGTCAGCTGTTGCTATCATCATAGAGATTTCACCCCTTGCATCATAGAGGGTTTGCCCCGCCTTTATAGGCATATACACGGTTGTATCGTCCTGCTGGTTCCCGATCTCGGTGAAGATGCCCACAACCTCGAATTTCTTGCCGTTCACCTCGATAAAGTCTCCAACCCTGATATCTGTTTCAAAGGTGTCCTCTGCAAGACGGATCCCGATGTCTACAGCTCTTGTGTCAAAGTCTTTAACATACCTCCCTTCTTTTAGATTGTAGAAATTTGAGTATATTTCAAGTATCTCCTCTGTCCCGCCGCCGATGTTTACGAAGGCAACCTCGTTTCTGAACTTTACTTCGCCGGATCTGAAGAAATAGGGCTGCACATCTTTTACTCCGGGGAGACGAGCGATTTCATTGAGCTCTTTTTCGCTGAAAGGAACTGTTTCCTGTGGCGGGCCTCCCATTCCACCACTGAAAAGGCCTGCAGGGAATATGTTTATCCTGTCTGCACCCACTTTTTCAAGGTTGCCTGAAATCGATGCCCGCATCCCGGTGCCAAGGGAGATGAGCGCCACTATTACAGCTATCCCGATTATCATGCCAAGCAGCGTAAGCGCCGCTCTCGACTTCTGCTGTGAAAGGCTCTTGTAGGCGAATGTGAAGTATTCTGACACCATATTCTCAGGACCTCAAGGCAACGACAGGGTCTAGTTTAGACGCTCTATAAGCCGGGTAAACCCCTGAAATAATTCCCACAACAAATGAAAAGGAGAGGGCGAAACCTGCAAGCGCTGGTGTCACAGCGGTTGTAAGCACGTTTGCGCCTAGAAACCGCTCTGCCGCGATGTTGATTCCGAGAGAGATCAAATATCCGATCACTATACCGATGCTCCCGCCGATAAGCCCGATTATGCCTGACTCTACAACAATCATCTTCAGTATGTGAGAGCCCCTGGCGCCTGTAGCCTTCATAATCCCGATCTCCTTCGTCCGCTCAAGTACGTTCATAATCATGGTGTTTGCAATGCCCACCCCGCCTACTATAAGCGATACTGCCGCAATCCCTCCGAAGACCACCTGTATCACCTTGAATGAATCTGTGATTTGTTTCACAAGCTGCTCTGATGTAAGCACAACAAAAGACGATGTGTCGTGGTTCTTTTCAAGCGCTTCTTTGATCCTTATGCTAACCGCCTCAGCCTTGCTCACGTCATCAAGCCTTACAACCATACTCGTGATCTCATCGCCTTTGTTCATGATCTCGCGAAGATAGTCGAAGTCCATGAAGATGCGGCTGTTCTGATTGTTGTCGCCCGTGTCTGCGAAGATGCCTATAACCTCGATTTCGTTTCCCTGTATCTCGATTTTATCGCCAACACTTACCTTCACACGGTAGAAGTCATTGTAGATGTTATATCCGATCGTTGCTTTTTTCCGGTCCCCCGACACGATCCAGCGTCCGTTGAGTATTCGAAAAGCCTGGGCGTCAGAGAAAACCTTCTCAGCCTCCTTTGCAGGAACACCCGTTATTGGAAGCGCTTTTTCCTCTCCTTTGAACTCAGATCCAGCGATCAATGTCACAACAGGGATCACCGCTTTTACACCTGGGAGCTTTTCAATCCGTCTTAAATCCTTGTCTCGAAGCCCTTCGCCGGAGCCGCCGCCCGCAACCATTGATGCGACAAATATCTTGTCAGCACCCAGCCTGTCAAACTGCGCGTTAACAGACTTGGTCATCCCCGCGCCAATCGACACAAGCGCAACTATCGCAGTAATCCCGATAACAATACCTAGAAGTGTGAGAAAGGTCCTCATCTTCCGATAGGTCAGGTTTTTAATTGTAAGCTCAAGATATTCGATCATCCACGATTTCTCCATCTTTCAATGATATTATCCGCCTCGCTATCTTTGCAAGCGTAGGGTCGTGGGTAACAATAATAATGGTTTTGCCCTCATCGTTCAATCTGTCAAGCATCCTCGCAATCTCCGCGCCTGACTTGGAGTCCAGGTTTCCCGTGGGCTCGTCTGCAAGTATTATCTCAGGCTTGTTTGCAAGAGCCCTTGCAATTGCAACCCTCTGCATCTGCCCGCCTGAAAGCTCGGTTGATTTATGTGTAAGCCTATCGCCTAGGCCCACCTGAATGAGAAGATCTCGCGCCCTCTTGGCTCTGGCACGCTTGGGAAGACCTGCAAACCACATTGGAAGCTCCACATTCTCAAGCGTAGTAAGGCGGGGGATAAGATTGAACTGCTGGAAGACAAAGCCTACCATCTTCTGTCTGAGCGTTGCAAGCCGGTCGTCAGAAAGCTTTGAGATGTCAGTGCCATTGAGCAGTATCCGGCCCTTACTCGGCCTGTCAAGGGCGCCGATAAGGTTCATCATAGTGGACTTGCCGCTGCCCGAGGGCCCCATTATCGAGACATACTCGCCTTTTTTTATCTCAAGATTTATGTTTTTGAGAACAGGAACAGAGACCTTTCCCATGTGGTAGGTCTTGTACACATTCTCAAGCTTCAGCAAAGTCACTCTTCCGCCTTCTCCAGAGGTATACACCGATTCCAAGGACTGCAATGACTGCAATCAAGATTGTGGTGGCCGAGGTTTTTCCTGGTTCGCCGATGAACAGATCAAAGGTCTTGGTGACCGTGTTTTCAATTCCCCGTTCATCAAGGTATACAATCTTTGCATTAATCACCCTTGGTCCGGGGGCGGCTTTAGGCGCGACGCTCAGGTCAAAGACACCTGTTGAGACATCGTCTTTTTGTATCTCGCCTACAAAGGATGTGAACTCCCCGTTGAGATCGCCATCGGTTTCCAGCTCTATTCGCACTGACTTTGCATCCTGGTCGCCAATGTTTTCAAGTTGAAGTGAAAGCGTAAATTCCGAGCCTGGCACAAGCTTTGTGGGTGATGTGCTTTTGCCTGAAAACTCAAGGATAACTTCGCCGCGGTCAAGTATGAAGAGGTTGAAGGGTTCTTCAACTGAAGATGTTCTGCCTCTGCCGTCGGTGTAGGTTATGCGGGCTCCTGCCGTATATGTGCCTGGAGCTGCGGTCTTACGCGCTTTAATGTCAAAGGCGGCTGAGTTCGAGCCGTCTTTAGCGATTGTCCCCATGTACGCGGTGTCTTCTCCAGAGAACTCAGAAGGCAGCAGAAGGTCTATCTTTACAGATTTCGCATCCTGAAGCCCTGTGTTTTCAAGGGAGAGTGTGAGCGTCACATCGGTGTTTGGATACATCTTTGATGGTGAGGTATTTATGCCCGAGATTGAAAGCGTGATTTCACCGCGTTCAAGTATGAAGAGGTTGAAGGTTTTCTGCACTGTCGCGGTTCTGCCCTGCTCATCGGTGTATGTGATTTCAGCCGTTACCGGGTATGTGCTTGGCTGCGCGTTTTTTACCGCTTTCAAGTCAAAGGTTGCTGAAGAGGATTTGCCTGTGGCAATGGTTCCGAGAAATGCGGCGTTTTCTCCTGAAACCTCGTCTGGCAGAAAGAGCACTATTTTAGTTGATTTTACATCTTGTGAACCTGTGTTTTCAAGGGCCAGCGTAAGGGTGAAGTCGGTGTTTGGATGGACCTTGGAAGGGGATGTGCTCACTCCGGAGATCGCTAGTGTTACAGCACCACGGTCCTGAATATATAGATTAATTGGGATGGATTTTGAATAGGATTCGCCCTTCGAGTCGGTGTAGCTCAGATCCGCGGCTAGCTCGTGCATGCCCAGCGCAATTTTTTGCTCTGCCTTTAGCTGGAGTGTGGCTGTTGCAGTCTTGTCTTTTGCAATGGTTTGGAGCTGTGTTGAGCTTGTTCCTGTGAGCCCCTTTGGCAGTGTGACTGTGACTTCATCTGATTTCGCGTCGTCTGTGCCTATGTTTTCCTCGGTTATTGGCTTGGATATCTCTGTGTC
>BDTI01000152.1 GCA_002923215.1 archaeon BMS3Abin16
CAATGCTTCACAACGGCTTGGGCCGCTTATACTATCTTCAGGACAGGTTCAGGGAAGCTGAAGACGAGTATAAAAAAGCGATAGAAAAGAATCCAAATAATGCAATGCTTCACAACAACTTGGGCCGCCTATACATGGATCAAGACCGGTTCGAGGAAGCTGAAGATGAATATAAAAAAGCGATAGAGCTGGAGCCGAAATATGCAACGCCTCACGCCAATTTAGGGGAGTTGTTGGCTGAATCTGGAGATCTAAAGGAATCTCTTAATTTCCTGCGAAGATCAGTTGAGCTTAAGGAATTCGAAGGGTTCATCAATAACCTGGGAGTAATATATTTTAGAAAATCCGAGGAATCAATACTTCCGTTTATGAATCTCATAAAATCGGTTAAGAATTTCAAACGAGCACATGCCATGGATCAGAGAGATTATATAATTAGGAAAAACTTAAGGAACACGAACCAGCTTTTTTACAAGGTAATTACAATTTTCTTCCTCATTTTTCTACTAATTGGACTGGCTTTTACATGGTGGAGCGACATAATTTCTAAGATCATCCCGCTGAATGGATTTTTTGTAGTGCTGTTGGCCTTTATTCTTGCCAATGTGATTTACGGATTGCTGCACAATAAATTGATTAAAACAACTCTTTTTGTTCCATTTCAAAAACAGGTAATAGAAGAGCCCCCAAAGCAAATGGGAGGGACATTGACAGAGGCATCCACAGTCATCACCTCAACCTCTGTAAAACAAGAGGATTAGAACCTGAGAGACGATGTATTTCTAAAACATACAGGTTTTCATGCAGCGTTAAATAAGCAACCAGTTACACTGGTTTATTCAAAATTGTAACAGTGTCTTCTGACCCGTGGGACGAGTGAAGTTCGAGACTCTGATTCCAGCCCGCCGGACTGAGAGATCGTTTTCAGACAGAAATTTTTCTATCAATTTTCTGCCTGTTTTTTGGATTGCCTCCAGACTGCTGGTTGGAGCTGGAAGCGTCTTGCTCTTCGAGCGTCCTTTCATATCTGTTGTGACAGCGAAAAGCGTAACAGTGCGAAACAAAATTTCTCTTGCCATGATCTGCTTGTGAACCTCAAGCGCAAGCTCGCTTATCTTGGCCGATATAATCTCTAAATCACGGGTGTCTTCCACTAGAGTCGTGATCCTGCCGATCTGCTCGCGCTCTCCACGCTCAGATACAGGGCTGTTGTCAACGCCTCGCGCCGAGTTGTAGAGCCACACACCCTTCGACCTCCCGAACAATTCAATAAGCCTTGGAAGCTCGACACCGGATAGTTCGCCCACTGTTTCCACGCCAAGATCATTGAGCGCCTTTTTGGTCTTGTCGCCTACACCCCAGAGCCCTGTGACATCAAGCGGAGTTAGAAAGGCTTCAACATCCCCCGGCCTGATAACGGTCAGCCCGTCCGGCTTGTCCAGTGGTGACGCCATCTTCGCGATGAGTTTGTTCGGCCCAACACCCACCGAACAGGCAAGTTTCTACGCTTCTACTACATCTTTTTTAATCTGCCCGGCGATCTCCGCCCCCCTTATAAAATCACTATTCCCACTCTCTGAGACGTCTAAAAAGGCCTCGTCAATACTCACCTGCTCAAAGGAATCAGCATGTCCTCGAAGTATTTCCATAACCTTCCCTGAAACCTCTTTGTAAAACCCGCGTCTCGCCGGAAGATAGACCGCGTCGGGGGCAAGCTTTTTCGCCTGTTTAATCGACATGCCAGAGCGCACACCCAAGCGCCGAGCCTCATAGTTTGGAGTTGCCACCGCCCCTGAGTCACCGCCCCGCGCAGAAAACATGCAAACAACCAGCGGTTTACCCTTTAGAGATAGGTCCTCGCGCTCCTCAACACTCGCATAAAAGGCATCCAAATCGACGTGAAGAATGACACGGTCCATAGATTAAATATGGAGGGACTAAAAGAAAAAAGTAACCTATGATAGTGTACACGGAGTGCTATCCCCCAAAAAGTTTAACAGCATATTAAGCTTATTAAATCCATGCCGGAAGTTATTACAAAATATCCAGATATAGCGCTAGAGGTTTTGCGTGGATCCGGGATGGAATGTGGAATGGGAGCGGCTCAGCAAATTCTCACCGCCTGCCCCCCAGAACGATTCTGTTCATCACATGCCGGCGAGATTTGTGTCTATGGCCTGGATGAAATTCCCCAGATGACGCAGATAAGCGCTGGAGAAATTGGTGAGGTCGTTTCTGCACCGATTTTCAACGCAGATGTGTTGTTTTTGATCTTCCTCGCGCTTGTAATTGGGGTCTTCATTGGTGTTTTGCTGTCCAGGATAAGTAAGAACAGGAGCTAGAACGCGTCGAGATCGACATGACGTATGACTCTATCCATAGGTTAAATTGAAGGGACTAAAAGAAAAAAGTATCCTACGTCCGGGAATTTACCCAGTTCATAAGGGGGATGATTGCATCTCTTAGTTCTTCTCCATCTCTGGTCAGGGTGTACTCGACCCTTGGCGGGATTTCGGCAAAGGCCTCTCTCTTGACTAGACCAGCAGCCTCAAGATCCTTTAGTCTATCTGAGAGGCTTTTTGGGCTTATACCTTCCAATTTTTCCATGATCTTGTTATATCTGAGCCTTTTGTGGTTGCCGATTACACCAATGATGTGGATGCTCCATTTCTTGCTAATTATCTCCATGATGCCTTCAAGGGGGCAGAGGCAGACCTCGCTTCCTTCTCCCTCACAGGTGCAGGAAGCATTACTTTCATTTTCCATAGTGACTCTCTCCTCTTTTCATTGCTATAATACTATAAACTTTATAGTTTAAATACTTTAAGTTTTATATTGACTATACATTAGAAACAAATGAGGTGATAAAAATGTGCCGAGAATGCATGGAAATCCAAGAAAAGGCCGATATTTGCAGGTGCCGCTGTGGATGCTGGCCCGTAAGCCTAAAAAAACCAGAGGAAAGGCCTACTACAGCAGGGGAAAACTCCAGTCAACAGAAGGTGTGATGAATGGAAATTATAACTGCTTTGATATTCTGGCTTCATATACTGGCAGCAGTAGTATGGATCGGAGGGATGGCTTTTAATCTACTCGTCGTCCGACCATCCATGGGCGTGGTTGATCTGCCGCAGCGACTCAAGCTAGCAGATGGCATATTGAGGCGGTTCATCCCCGTTGTCTGGATAAGTGTCGGGCTGCTCGTTCTCACAGGATTTTTAATGACGCTGAAGAGAGTGGCTTCATTTGAGATTCTCCTTAAAACCGGGTATGGGAACATCTTAATCCTCAAACTTACTTTAGTGGCTGTGATGATATCAATCGTTGCATCGATCCGCTATTCCCTTCTCCCCCGGTTTGAATCCTTAATTGAGGCTCAATCCAGTGATCTGAACAAGGTACTGAGGCAAATGGTGACGCTGGTAAAGGTCAACCTTGTCCTTGGCGTCCTGATATTGCTGTTGGCC
Organism: archaeon BMS3Abin16; assembly: GCA_002923215.1. Lineage (GTDB taxonomy): Archaea > Hydrothermarchaeota > Hydrothermarchaeia > Hydrothermarchaeales > SZUA-236 > SZUA-236. The sequence goes on from BDTI01000152.1 coordinate 3,468, forward strand.
GAGTTGCTGGTATGGGCATAGGCGGAATTGAAGATGTGTGGAACAGGCGGGTTTTGTATCAACGGAAAACAAGCAAATGTAGGAGGTAAGTTTGTAGGACTTAATCGACTCCATGATATATTTGACAGATTTTATGATGCAGGTAAAACACCACAGGACATATCTGGCGATGAGCTTTTGGATGAGTTCCGCTTTTGTAACTATATCCCATCCAGCATGGAGGAGGATTACATAAAACTGATATTGAAGGAGTATAGAATTTACTGGTCAGAAAAAAATCAGAGAGATAAGCATTAATGATAGAATTCACGCCCGGCTGAAGGGCAGAGCCAGTTCAATACGCACTTGTCGTGCTTCGGCCTTCTTGCAATGCAGACCGAGCGGCCGTGGAATACAAAGAGGTGGTTGAGATTATTCCAGTCCTCCAGTGGCGTGATTTTCATAAGGTCACCTTCGATCTTAACCGGGTCGCTGTATGTTGTGAGACCCAATAGTTTTGAGAGCCTTTTAACATGAGTGTCAACGGCGATTCCCTCGATTTTGCCATATGCGTTTGCAAGCACGATGTTTGCAGTCTTACGGGCCACACCTGGAAGCTGGATGAGCTCTTCCATTGTGTCTGGGACCCTGCCCCCATATTTTTCCACTATTATTCTGGCTGCGCCGATTATGTTTTTGGCCTTGTTTCGATAGAATCCGGTGGAGCGTATCTCCTGCTCAAAAACACGGGGATCCGCATTTGCGTAGTCCTCAGCTGACTTGTATTTTTTGAAGAGCCCAGCGGTTACCGTGTTCACCCGAAGATCTGTGCACTGTGCTGAAAGTATCGTTGCCACAAGTAGCTGCATTGGGTCAGTGAAGCGAAGGGCGGACTTTATCTCAGGATACTCCTTTTTCAAAAGCATGATTATGGCTCTGACCCTTTCATCTGGCTGCATCTTACGCCAGGCTTTCGCCTGAGAGTGAGAGATGATCGCTTTCAATCGCTACAAGCGCTGAAAATATCTCCTGCGCACGGGGCTCAACAGCTTCTGAGAGGAATTTGCCGTAGTGTTTTATTGCTCCTTCCTCACGCCTGTGGGATTCAGCAAGGTTCCCCTGAAAATCCCCGCCGCAGATGTCAGCCTCCTCGATTGCAGGCTTTTTTATGCCCAGCGCCTTGCACAACAAAGACGCATGCTCGCTCTCAACCTTCGAAAGAATCTTGAAAAGATTTTTAGTCTCATCAGACCCGGATTTTCTCGCTGCGCAGGCGTAAAACTGGGTGTTTCCAATCTCAAGCTCCAGGGCTGCTTCAAGGTTTTTGCGTGTCGCCTCGGTTAAGTCCGGTATTGCGCCGATTCGATTATCAAAATCAGCCTGAGAAACCATAAGCCGCTCATGCGCTCCGCAGAAAGGGCAGTTCACCGGCTTCTCCTCGCCAAGATAGGGGTCGCCGCATATCTGACATCTCCATAGTTTCAATATAAAGCACCTCCAAAAGAACATTCGAATTTTTGCATTATATTTTTAACGGCTGCTTGATAAATAGTTTATCCATATGCGTCTATCACTCGGCCTTGTTACGGCCATGACAATCAGAAAGTCCATCGCCCTTGCAAAGGCTGCGGAAGATGTGGGTTACCATAGGATATGGGCGGGTGAGGACATATTTCATCGGGAGGTTTTCACCTATCTCTCAGTCCTATCCCTCAATACCGAAGGAATTGGTCTGGGAACAGCCATCACATCACCCTATGTGAGAAACCTACCGGTTCTCGCAAACAGCACAAAGGCATTAAGTGAACTAAGCAAGGGCGGATTCATCTTGGGACTGGGTGTGGGCGGTCTTCCGGAGGTTGAAAGGCTTACCGACAACCGTCCGAAAAACACGGTTGAAACACTTGAAAGATCAGCGTTTTATTTGAGGGAGAAACTGGGCATCAAAATCTACATGGGTGTGCGGGGGCCGCGAATGCTGAGGCTTGCAGGCCGTGTTGCGGATGGTGTGATTCTCAGCGGGCCGCGGGGCTATGTTGAAAAGGCGGTTGAAATCGTTGACCGCGCCGCTGAGGGCAGAAATGTTGAAAAGATTCTTTGGAATGCCTTTTACCTCGGTGAAAACCCCCTGCTCGTGTCAAAGATAACGTCGGTGATGATGGAGAGCATGCCAAATTTTGC
>BDTI01000153.1 GCA_002923215.1 archaeon BMS3Abin16
CAACTGGACAAGTCCGCAGGCATGCCTCGCAGGATGTGCACTTTCCTGCCCACTCTTTAATCTCCTTCGAAGACAAAAGTCCGGTGTCACGCTTCTTCCTGGTCTCTGAAAGCCTCTGAGCCGTCTGCACGGCTACATGCCCAGCCGTTACCGCGTCAAGTATGAGCACGCCTTCAGCTTTACCTGTTGCAAGGTCCTCTACAATTGCTTCCACACTGTCGCCGGTCCGATCATCAAGTCCGAGACACACCTTATCATTCGTCGCGATAACCACAGTCCCGTAGTTGCGGGCAACATCAATAATGTCCTCTCGAACGCACTGCTCATCAAGCATGACAACATCAGAGATCCCAGTCCCGATAAACTTGAGCTGCTTTGAGAGATTCCCCACGATCTTTACGTTTTTGTTCCTCCTCGCCATATCATGGGCTGTGCAACATATGCCGCACACCTCCACATCATCCATCAGATCCATATCCTCAAGATAGCTGATGACCTCGGCTGCAGGCATAACGTTGTGGCCTATACAGGTTATGACCGGTTTTTTCTTGTCCACAGTCCCAGGGCCAAGCTGCACCAGCGGGACGTCGATAACGCCTTTGGGGAAGTTGTATGTAGCGATCTGAGTTATATCGCCGATCTCCATGAGTAGGTTGTCCATCAGGCCTGCGTGCATCGCCTTTGACTCACGATCTAGATAGCTTCCCTCCATACCAGCATGAAGCGACGATGTTAAGTGGAATATCTCGTTTTTCGCATACTCAACACCCTGCACAAGATCGCCCAGTGTCTTCGGCTTCTTGCCGATAAGCACCCGATAAATCGGTGCCTCGATGAGAACATCCGGTCCCATGTCAATCGGAAAATCCGCGCCATGTATCCTTATCATTTCGTGAAGGAGATGGTCGCTATGCGCGCCGTGTGCAGCCGCACCCCAGATCGACTCCATTGTAACCTTTCTCGCAAGCTGCGACTTCTGCCCGATGCCGCATGCCCCTCGCTTGTCCTTTGTGAGATCACACTTGCCATAGGCACAGAAACAGCACATATCGCAGTTCGGGATATAAAGAGGCGGATACTTTTTGAGCAGCTTGAAATCCCACTCCCGAAGATCGGTAATCGACGGCATCGGGGTCGGGCCCATGGGCTCGTCCCAGTATTCTTCCACATCACCAAACTCGATCTTCACATCTGTTAGATCCAGGCCCGGCGCCTTCAAATCCTTTATCATAATCTTTTTTTCAGTCGACATAGCTTCACCATTATTCCCAGAGAAACTTGAGCGGCATTGGAAGTTCGCTTCGAATGATTGCTGCCGCTTCTTTTCGAGCCCGTTTCTTTTTGATCTCTGTAAGCTTGTTTAAAACCGGCAGATCACCGTCTGTAACATCAGATGTTTCGATGAACCCTTCTTTTTCCATATCCTTCAGAACTTTTGCTGCCTCTTTAGTTCGAACAATCACCGTTGAGCTTCCAGCCGGCGAATCCACTGAACCCACGGCAAAATCAGAGAACCTGCCTGTGAAATCATCGCATATCTTGCAGCCAAGCCGCTCATAACGATGGATGTCTTTAAGGAGAACTTTCTTCTCCGCGTCTCCAGTGTAAACAAGCAGATGTTTGCCTTTAATGTCCATTTTCGTAACCTTTCCAAGGTCAATTCCCTCTTTTCCTGCGACAACATCAGTTATCATGCTGTAGATAAAGTTGCTCTTGCAAAAGACGCTTACCGTTGTTGAGATGACGCCTGCAAGTTCCGCGCCTTCAACAGGATAGTGTTTGAGCTTGGCTGTTCCGTCGATGTGACATGGTGTTCCAACAACTGCAAGTTTTTTCAGCCCGCTGTTCTTCGCTTCTTTCAAAACCGAAAGGTTCGGGCTTGTCGAGTATCTGCTGCCGGCTGCCGCCTCGATTTCACCTGCTGTTGTCGCCACTTTAGGCAGGGGTTTCCAAGGATTTTCAGAGTCTATCTGCGAGACCACGGCGCCGTCGATTAAACCTTTCCCAAGCAGGTATTTGAGAAGCGCTGTTACAAATCCTCCGTCCTGGCCTTTGTCCTTTGACGATACCTGGTACACACCTTCGATTACACCCGATCCGCCGGGCGCGGATCCGAAGGTTTTTTCCTCAAGCTCGTTCTTTGGGAGAAAGCTTCTGGGGCATACCATGAGACAGTAGCCGCAGTTTGTGCACTTGCCGATGAGCTTTGGATACTCGGTAAATCCGATCACATCTTCGGGACATGCAGAAACACATAGTCCGCATCCTGAACAAAGCTCGCGGTAGATTACCTCATGTTCAAGTGCTGTGAACCCTTCTTCCCGTGATTCCCATAATAATTCTGCTAAATCACTTTTTTCTATCGCTGTCTTTTCCATCTTTGCACCGATTTGAGAATGTCTGCATATTTTAAATATTTAACTACAGATCAGACGCGCCGCAAGGGATGTTTTCACGGTCCTGCCACCTTTATATCAAATAATTATGATAAATTATATATATGAAGATATCTACATATAAATAGGTATGAACGATGGAGGCAGGAACGCATGACTGAACACACAAAATTTGGCGTACACTATGAAGTAATCCCGAAAGACTTTCTCTTGGCTGCCCTCATAGCCGCATCAATTGCCATGGGAGACTTCATCCTCAGATACCTTGCAGGCTGAAACACCCAGCCTCATCTTTTTCTTTTTCCCAAGTCCAAAACTATTCCTCGGTAAGAATCTCGCAGCCGCTGTTTGTAACCCTGATACTGTGCTCAGCCTGCGCGACAAGCCCCCTTTCACACTCCCTCAAAATATGATATGCGTGAAGCGACTTCGACGAGACAAGCTGCCTGAGCGCGAGACCCAGCTTAAACCTTGGAACAAGGTCTGCAACCCAGCGCTCTGCAAAGGGAAGCGTAGAATAGTTTTCCTTCGCATAGGCAAGGATGGTTCGCGCCTCCCGCATACGCAGAGGCTTATCAGCCAGATAGCGAAATATCATGGCACTTGCTTCATCCACAACCCTGCCTGCACCATTCGTTGAAAAAGGCTCGATCGCAAAAACATCACCCACACGGAATTTATAGCCTGTCATCGTCCGCACATTGGGAACAACCGTGCCACCATGAAGATTCCACTCTGTAAGCATATGCCCGGTAAGGTTGCTCACAGGCAGAAGTCCAAAATCCTTGATCGTCTTCTCAACTATCCCGCCGACCTCATTTGTCCGAACCCCTGGTTTCACAGCTGAAACCGCGTTTTCAAGAGCAGCCTCAGCAGCTGCTATAAGCTCTTTGTGCCCGCCGCCAATCGCCTTCGACCGCGCGATATCCCCGATGTATCCGTCTACGTGCACACCGATGTCCAGTTTTACAAGATCGCCTTTTTCAAAAACCGTCTGCTCACCCACATCCGGTGTGTAATGGGCAGCCCTCTCGTTAATCGAGATATTCATCGGAAAAGCAGGCCGTGCGCCCATCTCAACAATCAATGCCTCAGCATAGTCCGCGACCTCAAGAAGCCGCGCGCCTTCCTTCACCTTTTTATATGCCCCATCCATCACCTGGGCAGCGATACTTCCAGCATCTCTTAACTTGTCATCTCCTGCCATTGCAACAAAAGAACCGAAAGCCGGTTTTTATAGTTTATTGATAGACCTCTTCGATAACAGCAGCAACCTCCCAGGCAGGCTTAGCACCCTCACGAAGAATCCTTGGCGGACATGTTGTGAGATCTATTATTGTTGAACCCCTTCCGGCGATTTTGCCACCATCCAGTATCAGATCCACCTCCGGTAGCTGCGCCATCACCTCATCTGCCGTCTCAGGCGGCGCTTGTCCGCTTATGTTTGCACTTGTAGAAACAATTGGAACACCCACCTCCATGATGAGCTTCAGCGCAACCCTACTTTCAGGGATCCTCACACCCACGCTCCCGCCTCCGCCTGTGAGCACATCTGGCAGAGCTTTCTTCCGAAGCACAAATGTCACAGGCCCAGGGAGAAAACACTCCATCACACGCATCGCCTGACTGTCAAAAGACGTATAACGCCTCAGCATTCTGAGATTGCAAACCGCGATAGAAAGAGGATTTGTCGGATCTCGCTTTTTCACTTCAAAAACCCTCTGCACAGCCTCTTCGTCAAGTGCGCTGCATCCCAGGCCATAGAGCGTGTCCGTCGGATACACAACCAGCCCGCCGTCTCTGATAATCTGCCCTGCCGCCTTTATCGCTTCATCACTGCAACACTGGATTAAAGCCCCCATTGCTCCAACCTCAGATTGGCGAGAATTATTATTGTAAGCGGCACAGCGATGGAGCCGAGAAGAACTGCTTTCAACCTGTCACGCGTCACATAATAGACCGCAGACCCAACGATTAAAATCGGGGCGAAGATAAATATGAGAAGTGATAGCAGGAAACCGGCAAGAGGGTCGATTCGAATTGTTTGCAGACTACCTTCAAAATAGAATCCCACAAGCTCAATTCCAAGACCGAGAATAATCGCGCCGCCATATATAATCAGATCCCTGCCCTGTTTCACAGGATTGAATGCTGTTTTCATTAAATCGCCGGAGCGCTTTTTCCCCTTCCTCGACTGCCGCTCAATTCTCCGAGGCAGATAATCCCTGAACTTGAGAGACGCCGCAATTTCAGTGGCGGCGTCCGGCGCCCGGGGCACAGGGTTCTTCCGCGAAACAGTAAGAGGCTTCTGAAACCCGCAGTGCGTGCAGTTCAATCTGATGTCAAAATACTTTACATCCCCGATCTCATAGACTTTTTCAATCTCTTTAGATAACACTGCCTGGCACTGTGGACACTCTGTCATTCCAATCCTTTCAACACTTTTATGAGGTCTGAAAAACGATTTATCTCATTTGAATTTTTCGGCGCCTCCTTCCTCAGCCAAAGAGCATGCATCCCCACGTTCTGCGCGCCTTTAATATCAACATCATATTTATCGCCAACCATAACGGCATCACCTGGCTTGACATCAAGGTCGGTGAGCGCAGCCAAAAATATCTCTGACGCCGGCTTTTCACAACCACACCCCTCTGAGGTGACAACAGAATCAAAGAAATGATGCAGCCGAAGCCCCACAAGCTTCTCCCACTGCTTTAGTGTGAGACCGTTACTTATAGCTCCAATCAGATAGTATTTTTTCAGCTCAATCAAAGTGGGAACAACTCCTGCAAGAGGCTTGAGATAAGCGTTTTTCGTGTGTTCATAGGCAACCACACCGGAGGCGATGATCTTCGCATCACACATGCCATATAACTTGAGCAACTCATCATAATGCCAGCGATAATTTGAACCATGTTTCTCAATAATCTGATCGAGATCTCCAAGCACAGTTTCCATGGGCTGATCCAACCCTGAATCGATCATAGCTAAAACAGAGTTTCTCCGCGCCATCTTTGAAAGAGTCGCACTGTCGTAGAGCGTGTTATCAATGTCGAAGAAGACGGCCTTAACTGGCATAACACAAAAATCTACTCATTTAGAATAAATAGTTGATTGTCAACCACTCCACCTTTTTCCCTCGCTCTGCGCATTTAGCTATAGCTCGGCAAAAACGTAGTCGAAAAAAAGTATTGATGCAATCGAACAAAATGTTCGATTGATAACTGCATTATATGGAGAAATTTGTCAAAACAAATTTCGGGTTTGTTGGCCCCCTTAAGCTCTGGCTTAAATTATCCGTGTGACGGACAAAGAATTTTTTACATAAAAAAGTTTGGACGGGCCTACCGGGATTTGAACCCGGGTCTAGGGCTCCGGAGGCCCTTGTGCTATCCGCTACACTATAGGCCCATATATTTTTTTGTTTTGTTGGTTATATTTATATGGGGGTTTTTGCTCTTGTTTAGTTCATGTATAAGATTATTTCTGAGGGTTTGACTCAGATTTATGTGCCTGTGTCAGGTGCTTTTGGGAGTCGGGTTGATGGCGGGGATAGGAAGCCGCCTGTTTTTTATAATCCTCATATGCGTCTTAACAGGGGGCTTATGGTTCTTTTTATGCGTGCTCTGGGTGGTGGTGTGTTTGGTGATGTGCTTGCCGGTTCTGGTGCGAAGGGGCTTCGCGTTGCTGTTGAGGCGGGGTGCTCTGTTTCTTTGAATGATGCTAATTCTGATGCTGTGGATTTGATCCGGCGTAATGTGGGGTTGAATGGTTTAGAGGGTGGTGGCGCGGTTGTAACTAATCTGGATGGGAATTGTTTTATGCTTGAAAACACGGGGAGGTTTGATTTTATTGATATCGATCCTTTTGGCTCGCCCGTGCCATTCATCGACGCGGCGCTTCTTGCCTCGAAGAAAAAGGGTTTTCTCGGTGTTACGGCAACTGACACTGCGGCGCTTTGCGGTGTTTATCCTGGGACCTGTTTTCGCAGGTATCTTGCCCGGCCTCTTCGCGGCGCGCTCTGCCATGAAGTAGGTCTGCGGATACTTGCAGGTTATGTTGTTCGAATGGGTGCAAAATATGACCTGGGTGTTGTGCCTGTTCTGTCACATTACACCCGCCATTATATGCGGCTTTATCTGAGGGTTAGCCGTGGTGTCAACTCTGCTAATAGATCGCTTCAAGACATGGGTTTTCTCTACTATTGCTCAAAATGCAGTGTTTACAGCTATCTGCGAGAGGAGTTTCCAAGTAAAACCCTGTGCAGATGCGGTGGCAGGCTTAGGGCTGCCGGGCCGCTCTGGCTTGGAAGCCTGCATGACCATCGGATACTCTCTGACATGCTGTCTATGGCTGAAGCGGGGGATGAGAAAAAACTCCTCGCAACGCTTCTCGATGAATTGAGCCAGCCGTTTTTCTATGATGTTCATCGTGTTGCAAGCGAGCTGGGTGTGTCATCGCCGAAAATCGACATTGTTCTTGAGCGGCTTCGAAACCAGGGTTTTGCTGCGTCGCGAACACACTTCACACCGGTTGGCGTGAAAACCGACGCTCCGCTTGAGGATGTGAAAAAAACTTTGGTCTAGTCTTTTACCGCGAAGGCAAGCTTATGTGTAACTTTTTTGATCTTCACACTTGCTGTCTCGCCTATCCGACTGTCTTCAACGATGATTTTGAATCCCTCATGGTATGCTACTCCGTCGCCATCCCTACCGGTTTCCACGATTTTAACTGTTACTTTGTCTCCATATCGCACCGGCGTTTTAAGCAGGCCTTTTCCCACAATATAGACTTCGCTGCTCTGCCTGCGCGATGCGTCGGGCTTTGCTATCTTTGCGAATTGAAAGCTGCGTTTAACCTCTGTAAAAAGCTCTTTTGTCGTATTGCCTTGAAAGACTTTCACAACGAAATTCCCGCCTTCGCGGAGAAGCTCCAAAGCTGTGTTAAGCGCGCTTTTTGAGAGTGTTATCGAGTTATAATGATCCACGTCCCAGGCTCCTGAGATATCGGGTGACGCGTCGCTTATAACCACATCGTATTCAACGCTTTGGGATTTCACCAAATCGATTGTTTCAGGCAGGGTCATGTCTCCATGGATTGCGATGATGTTTTCTTCTGTAAAGGGCTCGATTTCTTCGAGGTCAACTCCCACGACAATCCCAGTTTCACCTGTGAGCTCTGCCGCCATCTGCATCCATCCGCCGGGTGCTGCGCCGAGATCGCAAATCGAGTCTCCCCTTTTTATGAGCTTGAATTTCTTGTTGATCTGCTTCAGCTTAAAGGATGCCCGTGAACGATAATCCTCGCTCTTCGCTTTTTTGTAATAATACTCTCGTTTTCGATCGCCCTGCCATTTCTTGCCCATACACCTATTCTTGCACGGTTAATTTTATATTTACTCCGGTCAACCAGGAAGTTAGGTTTATGCCGGTAATTAGCAAGTCAAAGAGCGATAATGAAGTGGGTAAAGCGCTGAGCGCCCTGATACATGAGATCAATAAAGGGCTTGGACAAACAGGCGGGTTAATCTCAAACATTGAATGTGATGTAACAGCCGGGCCCTTTGACGCAACTGTTTCAATCAGCGTTTTTATCGATGGAGACGCGCCCAGGGAGAAACATATTATCGGTGTAAATGAAAAGGGTTACAGCCGCGAAAACTCGATGGCCAAGGCTGAAAAACAGGTGAACTCGGCGCTTGAAGCCTTTGATGGTACAATAGCCGGCTCATATGTTACAACCATGAGCAGCCTCCCCGGCAGGGTGTACACAACAATAATCGTTGCCTTAAACGGGGAAGGCCTAAACAAAAACACGGTGGTTGACTCTGAGGTGCGCAGAAAGAGGATCAAAAAAGGACTTGAACTCCTGGGAAACGACCCCACAGTGATAAATGTTGCGCGGCTTGCAAATACCTTCGGCGTGTCCAGAACCATGATTTACAAAGACTTGGAATACCTCGGCTTCAAGAGGAGCTAAGAGATAGGGTATTAATATGGTTGTTCTCCTTTTAACCGGTACGCCTGGCACTGGAAAGACCAGTGTAGCAGGGGAGCTTACGAAACATGGTTTCAAAGTAATACATCTAAATGAAGCGGTGGGTGATGATTACCTTTACTTGGAGGGTGACTGCAAGGTTGTGGACCCCCTTGCGCTGGCAGAGAAGATCAGGCCCATTGTGGAGGTGGACAGTATTATCGAAGGCCATCTCGCTCATCTGCTGGGAATCAAAGGGGGGGTAATTGTTCTTCGCACCGCGCCGGAGGAGCTTCGATCCCGCCTGAGGGGAAAGGGATTTTCCGAAGCAAAAGCAGGTGAGAACGTTGAAGCGGAAGCTCTGGACGTTGTTTTGATTGAGGCGATGGATCTATATGACCATGTATTTGAGGTTGACACCACTGGGAGAACAGCCGTCGAGACAGCGGAGGACGTGTTAAAAATCCTTGGTGGCAAAACCAAAGAGTATGCTCCGGGCAGGATTTCATGGCTCAATGAGTATTTTGAACAAAACATTGCATCAAGAAAATACTTGCCCTGATTGAGGCTGTGATTGATGTCGGCATGTTATGAAAATATTTATATTGCTTGAGAGTGAGTAGCACAGTGGGTTTGGATTAGTATGAGACAGCTGAGGGCTATTATTGTTGTGTGTTTGCTTTTAGGCGCGGCGTCGCTTATTCTACCGTTGAAATTCTACGGGCTCATGTCAGGAATCTACGGTTCACTCACACCTGCACCCTTTAACTTCACAGTTGTTCGCACACTTACAATTGTATTCGCTCTCCCAGGGATTACGCTGCTCCTTGTGGCAGTGGCGCTGTATTTTGTGCTTGAAAAACTTGAGCGCGCCGCGGACCTTGAGGTTATCGGTGAAGGCGGCGAAGACCTGGGGCGGGTGAAAAAGATTCGGGTGGAGGAAGACATGCTTGCAGGCTTTGTTACAGAGGAAGACATGGAGATCTCGAAAGAAGATGTGCTCGCTGTGGATGATGCGGTGATGGTCAAGCTTCCTGACAATGAATTTGAAAAGAAAGAGGTTTACAGCGAGGCAGGCGAGTTTCTCGGCTATGTCACAGAGGCTAGCTCCAACGAGGCTGGCGATGTAACAACCATTGTTGTGGAGCGCCGAGGCGTGAGAAAAGAGATATCCTCAGATGATGTTTTAAGCGTTGAAAGCGTAGTCATCGTGAAAGCCTAAGCCTGTTTTTCAGACCTTCTGTTTATCCTTTTAATATATCGGCTGAGGGCCGCTTCAACCTCATTGCGATTTGAGACAACTGCCTTTAACTCGCCGTCCAGCAGAGATGTGTCGGTAAAAGTTCCCTTGACCTGTCGGCCCGCAGCTTTTATCTCGTCTTCAACTTTCTTTCCAAACCTGTTTCCAAACATTTTGAGAAGAGGGTACTTGGTTATGGCGTTTGCACCGGCGAGGCAGACAACGCCGATATTCGGAAGCTGATCAATCCATGTGCCGGCAACGATTCGAAGCCTTGGAAACTCAAGCCGCAGCGCAGCCACAACTCCTGCCTGATAAAGCGACGGCGGAGGAGGCGAATCAGAGTAGGGCGTGCCCGCGTGTGGGTTCAGAGAGTAGACGGTGATCTTTGAAATGCCATGTTCCCGGATGAAATCGATGAGCACAGGTAGATCAGTTGCGCCTTCGCCAAGTCCGAGTATAAGTGTCATCGCCCGCTCAAGCCCAAGATCCGCCGCCGCTTCAAACATATCGGTTATCGGCTTCAGGGGCTTGCCGGGACAAATCCTATCTCGAATATCCATGGCAAGTGTTTCAACCGAGCCTGTGACACCAACTACTTCATCGCCGAAAAGCTCCATTTCAGAACCGGATAAAACACCTACATTCAGCCACGTAGGCTCACCCGTTATCTCAAAAACAGTTCGGGTAACATCCTGAATTTCTTCAATACTGTAGGCGCCGTATCCGCCTGAGACAAAGGCAACCTTCCATCCGATGCGCCGCAATAGCTCGGCCTCGGCAAAGATGCTTGACACCCTTCTCCTCGCCCGCGTCTTATCGCTGATACGCTTCTTCTGAGTAGACATGTAGCAGAAGCTGCAGTTACCACGCTCACACCACCATGAAAGAAAGATCGCGCGCTCAAGAGACACGGAATCGCCGTGCACCTCCCGCGTCAATCTATCAGCCCTGCCAATAGCCTCAAGCAGCGCCTGAGAACTTGAAAATATCTCGCTGTAATCCATTACTACACCCAATCAATAATCTTTTTAAGCTTAAACAGAACCTCGGCTGGGTTTCCGCCAAGAATGCGAATCATCGGCTCTTTACCCACTCCGCCCCGGTCATAAACTATGTCTGGCACGCTTCCGTGAACTCGGATAGCCTCTCTTGTGCCCCATTCCATTGTGCTTGACTGGCCTGGTTCATCCTCCCGGTTAAATGAAGAGACTGAAAACTCTCCTGCCTTTTCAACTGCATCAATAGTTTCAGGCCGGTATTTTATGTTCACAGCCGCCCTAACAGTACTGTCACAATCCATCGCCGCAAGCACAACCCTCGCCATGTGCCGAGAGCCACCATATTTAACCGTTCCAACCGCCCTAACTTTGTCTCCCACACGAAGCAATCGCCCCGACAAACCAGCAACATCCACTGGCGACTCTGCACCTGCCCGGGCGTAGCAGAGGTTCATCCCAACCTCAGGCGTAAGCACACTGAGCCTGTCCAGCGCCTCAAGCTGCCAAACTGCTTTTCGCACCGCAAGCTGAATCACGTCAAAACTTTCTTCAAAGGACACTCTCATCTGATTCACAACTGAAACACCGCCACGACCCGGAGCGTAAGCTGTTTCAAGGGCGCCTGTGATAAATGCCTTGGCATTCGAAACACTGGAAGCCAAATCAAAACCCACGGCCAGATTCGAGGTAACAGCGGCTGCAAAGCTGCATCCAGAACCGTGAAAACCACCCTCAAGCAAGGGCGCTGAAAAAGAGTGAAATCTCCCATTAGATAACATCACATCAACACCGTCAAGATGCCCGCCTTTAACCACCACATCACAGCCGAATTCCGTGATTTTAGTGCATGCATTCTTCACATCAATGGCACTTGAAATTTTCATCCCGGAAATGATCTCAGCCTCAAAAACATTAGGGGTCACAACCACGGCCTTCGGAAGAAGCACATTCTTTAAAGTTTCAACCGCATCCTCAGAAAGAAGCCTCACACCCGACTCCGAAACCATCACCGGATCAACAACCAAAGGATAACTGCCAAGCTTTTTTGCAACACTTTCGATAATCTCGCTTGTGCCAAGCATCCCAGTCTTCGCCGCCCGCACATCAAAATCCCGATGCACAGCCTCAAACTGCCCCTCGATAAAATCCCGCGGTACATGAGAAACACCACTCACCTCAACGGTGTTCTGAGCTGTAAGCGATGTCAAGACACAAACTCCGTGAACACGATGCGCGGCAAAAGTCTTCAAATCCGCCTGTACACCAGCGCCGCCGCCGGAATCAGAGCCTGCAACCGTGAGCGCTGAAAAAACCATATATACCTCTAAGACAATTGAATTATATAAAAGCCGAGGTGTCAGAGTGGCCTATGTATCCGGCTGCAGACCGGATTACGGGAGTTCAAATCTCCCCCTCGGCTTTTGTCACCCTCATTCCAAGCCTTTTCTGTGTAGAAAGACTTATCCATCTCCACGGATAAAATAAGCCAGAGCTTATATTGCGCATCCAAAAGACCCGATTTCCACTTCGTGTAAATCTCCATGCGACCATAATTCGCCTGCGAATTATACAAAGTAATGCTTTGTAATGGAGCGAGGGTAGAACGCATTGTATCCACAATTACTTTCATTTTGAAAGTATGGCGAGCAGAGCTCCCTGCGTAAAAGGTGGAGTGGAACGTTTCAGATTTCGAAAAATAAAGTTTAACTGGGTTTCAGGGTTAGTTGGTTGTTGGTGACGTATGATGGATTCTGAAATTGATAATGATCTGAGTGTTGTTCCCTTGGATTTGGTCGGGATTAGAGAGCTTGAGAAGATTGGGTTGCAGCGGCTTCAGAGAGAGGTTCGCATGCGTCTTGAGAGTGATCGTGCGACTTATGAGTCTGTTTCTGAGAAGTATAATCGTTGGAAGGATTTTTTTGAGCGGCTTCCAACTGCCTCGCTTTCGTGAGATTTTTATTGGGGAAAGTTTTTATTTTTGGCTGCTTTTGTTTCAGGTTGCCACATTAAACCCTGATTTTTACCCTTTTAATTTTTTGAGTCACCGTTTTAGCGTGGTGCAAAGGCGGATATGTCTTTTTTCGACCACGTTTTTGCCGAGCTATAGCCGGAAGGCGCAGAGTGAGGGAAAAATGTGGAGTTGAATGTTTCTGATTTCGAAAAACAAAGTTTAACTCTATCGCCCTTGTTTATTTGATTAGATGACTATAAGAGAATTCGATTCCGGAGGCTCTCTTATGGGGGCTGGAAAAAGGAGACTTGCTCTTGAGAAAAAGGATTTAGGCGAGCTTTGTGATAGGCTGCGCGTGGAGCTTGAATGTGATCGGATAGCATTCAAAGAGATTTCTAAGGAGTTTGCCGAGCTGAAGGAACCTTTTGAGTAAATACAGCTTTTGAGTATTTAATACCCCTCTTGTTATCCTATCAGTTTCTGAATGCGAAAAATAAAGTTTAATTTCATTCCATGCTTTAATTCTAAATCGTGTTGAAGATGTTTTCAAAAGAGGCGAACATATTGTTAAAAAAGAGGGGTAAGATCAGTTTTTCTGAGTTAACCCTTGAAGATGTGATGAGGCTTTCAGAAGAAGAGCTGGACCGGCTTGTAGAGCATACAAAGCCCATGGTTAGCAAAAACCAGGCCAGACTCGACAGGTGGATTAAGGCAGCACCGCCCAGAGTGTGCAGGTGAAAAGGCGCCGAGTTGACGTGCCCCTTAAGGACACAGACTACCTCATAAAGACACGGGGGAAGCATTCCAGAGAACTGCCTTGTAGTGCGTGACTCAATCGGAAGGATCGCAGCGCTGAACGGAGAAGATGCGGCGCTGGATTTCGCATCTCAAATCCTAAAACCCGCTGGAACAGCTTCAGACGTGATTGCAACAATTAATCCCAAACATTTCACCTGGACGCTTTCATAGCTTGAAATGCAGTTTACAGTGGGGTCAGAGATTCTTGACAGCCAGATCAGCGTGGAGACCCAGGGAAAACTGGTTTGCATCAGCCTTCAGTTCGGAAAGGCGTTCTATATTTCATAACAGCTCTAACGCTAGAGTTCAATCGTCGGCAGCGTAAAGATAAAGCTGCTCCCCTTGCCCACCTCGCTTTCAACAGCGATGCTTCCACCTTGAAGCTCCACTAGCTTCTTTGTGAGAACAAGGCCCAAGCCTGTGCCGTCATATCTGCGCGTTGTGGTGCCGTCAACCTGATAAAAACTCTCAAAGATCCTTTTGCGCTCGCCCTTGGGAATGCCGATTCCAGTGTCAGCGACAGCAACCTCCACAAACCCACCTTTTTCACATGTAGATATGTCAACAACACCGCCGGGTCGGTTAAACTTGACGGCATTATTCAGCAGGTTGCCCAGTATGATTTGAACCGCCTCAGGATCACCCATCACCTCAGGCAGGTTGTGAGGCACCTGAACGGTTATCCTGATACCCTGTTCCTCTGATAGAGACTTAAGATTTGACACTGCGTCACCCACTTCGAAGGCCAGGTCCACGGCTGTGGTCTTAAGTTCCATAGTCCCTTTCTCGACCTTTGCATAGTCAAGGATCGCGCCTACGAGCCGGTTCAGTCTCCAGGTGCTGCGCTCATTCAGCTCCAGCAGTTTACCCAGTTTTTCATCGGAAACTGAATCTTTTATCAGCCGGTTTGTGGTGAGCATCGCCGTGATGGGTGTTCTGAACTCGTGGGTTACGTTTTGCAGAAACTCATCCTTCATCTGATCCAGCTCTTTCAGCTCTTTAAGGGCTTTTTTCAACTCCCGCTCGACTTTCACTTCTTTTGTGATGTCATGGCTGATTCCAACGATTCCAACAGGCTCGGAATCACCATCTTTTAATAGGGAAAGGGAAAGGGACACGCTAATTGTCTTCCCATCTGATCTCACATGTTTTGTGCGTATTCTTTCAACCCCGCCTTTATCAAGAAGCGTCTCTCTCCAGCCATTTCGCGCCCGCTTCGTCCTCTTGGGATATAGATCGAGAATCGATCGGCCGATCATCTCTTGAGACGGGTAGCCAAAGAGCTTTTCAGCGCCTGGGCTAAAGCTTGTGATATCATCATTTAAGTCAACGGTTATGATTGCGTCGGGGGCGCTTGCAAAAACCCGGTCAAAAAAGACCTGCCCGCTAGTTAGCTTTTTCTTTGCTGTTTTCCATCCTCCCCGATCATCCAGTGCGATAAGCGCCCCGGAAAACCTTCCATTTTCAAAGAGAGGCGTGCCCGCGTAGTGTAGAAGCAGTTCCCGATCCTCAGCCGATATTATGGGCATTTCACCATGTATCTCTCTGCCAGCCGATAGGGTGTCAAATGTTTCTGAAAGTCCTGCATTAGATACTTCCGGAATCATGCGTATATCATTTCCCATCCACTCAGAGTCCATGTGTTTCCATACGCCCAAAATCTTTTTTACGCGAGGGTTTTCATAGGTCACCTTCAGGTTTTTATCCAGCTTGAGTATGCCTACTGGAGAGTGCTTTATTATCTCATCTGACTGTGGTTGCAGGCGATTAATTTTATTCGGTGATGTCCCGTTATCAGACATTTTTTGGATTGTGTGGGATGTCCATTTTACCGCGCCCCGGCTGTCCAAGACCGGCGCTATTGTGAACTTGAATTGCCCCCTTCCAAGATTGGGCGCTTCCATCTCTAGGGTTAAAGGTAGCTTTGTATCAGTTGTTTTTTTGCTTGGGCATCTTTCCGGCGGCCTGTTGGTTCCATGGACTAGGGCGTAGCATTTTTTCCCAATAAGCTCCTCAGGAGGCCTGCCCATCATCTTTGCAAAAAGCGGGCTTACATGCAGGATATTGTGCCCCTTGTCAACTATAAAGGCCCCCGCCCCCAAGGCTTCTAGGGCCTCAGACCAATCAACCTTTTGGTCTTGCACCACATTATCTCCAGTTTCTTTGAGATTCAGTGCCACTCTTATTCTTTTTTTTAAACTTGATTATAGTAAAATTTTTATATTATCAGCAACAAATACTATATCCTTTTTTCCACACAACCATAACAACAAGACGAAACAAAAACGCGCCAAACCCACATATAAAGATTATTTTAAAAAAACCTACTTAGGCACAGTAAAAAAGAAAACAGACCCCCCAATCGCATGATTATCCTCAACCCAGACACGCCCGCCATGGGCCTCAACAATCTTTTTCACAATAGCAAGACCAAGACCCGTCCCCTGAACACCGCCTTTATCAATCCTCTTAAACCGGTTAAAAATCAAATCCTTATCCACGTCCAAAATTCCATTCCCACTATCAGCCACAGAGACCCTCCAAAAAGACCCTTCATCCAGCGCGTCAACAATCACCTCCGAACCCTCTGGACTGTACTTAAGACCGTTACTTAAAAGATTCAAAAAGACATCACTAATCAGGGGATTGACAGCAGCAAAGGTCCCACCCTCTACACGGGAAATGATCTTACACCCTCTCTCTCCACCCTGAGAGACTCAACATCCTCTAAAGCCCACTTTAAAACAATAGCAAGATCCCTCTCCTCAACCTGCAGATCACCGTCCGATTCAAGGGTTGCTAAAAGAGAAGCATTTTCAATCATGTCAATCATCTTCAAGCTGGAATGAAAAATGATCTCCTGAATCCTTTTCTTCTTTGGATCAGACTCTGACTCCATTGCGAGACGGGCCATATTCCGGGCTGTGCTAACAGGGTTGAGAAGGTCATGACGAAGAATGTCAATAAAAACATCTTTAAGCCGGTTAGACTCCTCAAGCCTGGCAGAATATTTCTTGATCTTCTCATCAGCATGCTTGCGCTCAGTTATGTCACGTATCGTCGTTTGAACATAACTCTCACCCCCGATGCTAACTTCAACTGCCGATAATTCAATGTCTATAATCTCCCCATCCGTCCTGACCACCTTCATTTCTTCAAACATAGACAAAGCCCCCCCTGTTTCTCTCTTTTTCATCCTCGTTTTTGCCTTCTCAAGAGATTCTGGCGCCAAATGATTTAGGAGAGGTACTTTGAGATATTCCTCAAGAGACTCATATCCCAGCATGTCTAATAGAGCTTTGTTAGCGGAAAAAATACGATCCCCCTTGGAAAGTGCGATTCCTTCAATTGAATCCTCAAATAAGAGGCGATACTTCTCCTCGCTTTCCTTCAGCTCCTTCGTTCTCTTCTCCAGGGCTTCATATCTCTGCTGGTGCTCAATTGCAAGTCCTGCCTGAGCGCCAAAATTCGCAAGCCTCCTAGCATCGGCATCTCTAAGCGGCAGCACACTTCCGCAGCCAATCACGCCCACCACGGTTTCGCCAGCTAAAAGCGGGACGCCCATCCCACACTTCGCCTTTGTTAGACGGGCTGCAACAGGTGCCAACTTCCAAAGAGTTTGATCGTCACTGTAGCTTCTGAAAATCCAGGATATGTCCTCTGTGATAACTGCCTTTTTAGTTTCAACAACCTCTTTTAGCAGGCTGCCCTCTGCCAGGGGAGCTTTGTAACCCTTTACCTTGAAACCTGTCAACTTCTCAAGAGCCGCCGCAGCCTTTGAGTCCGCCGAATAATCCTTGACAATCAGGTGTTTTTTATCGTCGCTTAAGATTTGGATAGCCACAGAGTCATAGTGAAAGATAGCTCTAAGCCCCTTTGTAATTGTCTTAAAGACGCCCTCCAGATCAGATCCGCAGTTGATGAGGTTGTTTATATGCTGAAGCAGCAGCAGCAGCTCTTCAACACCCCGGGTCAGAGACGTTTCTGTGCCCTGAGATTTGAGCGGCTTTTCACTTGATTTGTAAGCTGCATCACTGTTTTCCAGACTAAAGCCCCCCACGAATCTACCCCCTCTTTTCAAGCGCCTCTTCTATCTGGGAGAAGAGATGTTCCAGTTTGAAAGGCTTTGAGATGTGAGCGGTAAATCCCAGCTTCTTTCTTTTCTCAAGTTCCTCACCAC
>BDTI01000154.1 GCA_002923215.1 archaeon BMS3Abin16
AAGATGGAAGATTTCTCTGAAAAGATAGCGGAGAGCAAGGGTGACGAAAAGATACTCGAAGAGGCCGAGGATATTGAGAAGCGCTCCATCGAGTTCTACACAAGCGCCATGGCTGATGTTAAAGACCCGGCTCACAGCGACATCTTCAACATCCTGATAAGAGAAGAAAATGGGCACCTCCAGCTTGTCCATCAGATGAGAGACTACATGATTCTACACGGAGTCTGGAGCAGGCTTGAAGACTATTTTGCAAACGAATGAAATATTCGCTGAAAAAAATTGTCTGATCTTGAAAGATTATTATAAAAGAAAAAAAAGGGGGCTGAAAAGCACTCCTGATAATATTAGGAGGCCTTTCAAAAGAATATTTGGGCTTGACGGTTTTACATCATAGGTGGCATGCCGCCCATTCCACCCATACCGCCCATTCCCGGTGGCATTCCGCCCGGAGGCATACCTCCGCCACCTCCGCCTCCAAGACCAGAGGCCTGAATAACGTCGTCGATTCGAAGAATCATCACTGCAACCTCACTTGCAGAATCCACTGCCTGAATCTTCACACGCAGAGGCTCGATAACACCTTCAGCAGCCATGTCCTTTATCTTGCCGTCATTTACATCAAGGCCGAACCGTGCGCCGCCTTTCTCCTCGTGTTTTGAACGAATGGCAACAATCACGTCGATTGGGTCGAGACCCGCGTTTTCCGCAAGTGCACGGGGGATCACCTCAAGGGAATCGGCAAAAGCCTCAATCGCAAGCTGCTCACGGCCGCCAACAGTCTTGGCATACTCCCTGAGTCCCTTCGCAGTCTCAGCCTCAGGCGCCCCGCCGCCGGCAACAATCTTTTGATCCTTAATTGCTGTTGTCACAACGCCAAGCGCGTCTTCAAGGCTTCGCTCAATCTCATCGACAATATGCTCTGTTCCGCCGCGCACAAGTATGCTTACAGACTTTGGGTCTTTGCATTCTTTTACAAAGGTCATCTCATCGTCACCGATTTTCACAACCTCAACAACACCTGCCGAGCCTAGATCAGCACCGGTCAGATCATCAAGGTTTGTAACTATGCTTGCGCCTGTGGCTTTGGCGAGTTTTTCCATGTCGCTTTTCTTCGCGCGCTTGATTGCGAAGATACCAGCCTTCGCCAGATAGTGCTCAGCGAGATCGTCGATTCCTTTCTGCACAAAGAGTACGTTTGCTCCGGAAGCACTGATCTTTTCAGCCATGTCTTTAAGCGTTTTCTCCTCTTCACCCAAAAAGGCTTTGAGCTGATTTGGATCTGTAATTCGAATTTCAGCATCCACTTCAGTATCCTTAACTTCAAGAGCTGAGTTTACAAGGGCGATCTTTGCGTTTTCAATGCGCTCAGGCATGGATGAATGAGACCTGTCTTTGTCAACGAGTACACCGGTTATCAGCTCGGTTTTATCAACGTGGGCGCCGGTCTTCTTCTCAATCTTGATATCATCGAGATCGATTGTAATCTTTTTGCCATCTTTTTCAGAAACCGCGTTCACCGCGTCAACAACGATTTGGCTGAGAAAATCCTTCGCATTATCAGATCCTTTGCCAGTCATGGCAGTGGCCGCTATCTGTGTCAATGCCTCGTTATCAGAAATCGAAATCGAGTCAGCAAATCCTTCAAGAATCTCTCTGGCCTTATCCGCTGCCATCCGATATCCCTGGGCAACGATTGTTGGATGAATCTCCTGTTCGATTAGTCCCTCCGCCCGCTTGAGAAGCTCGCCTCCAAGTACAACGGCAGTTGTTGTTCCGTCGCCGACCTCGTTTTCCTGGGTCTTAGCAACTTCTACCATCATCTTCGCAGCCGGATGCTCGATGTCCATCTCTTTGAGAATTGTCACACCGTCATTTGTAACAACGATGTCTCCGAGGCTGTCTACAAGCATCTTGTCCATTCCACGTGGTCCAAGGGTGCTTTTCACTGCTTCGGCAATCACTTTTGCCGCGAGTATGTTTGAGTGCTGTGCGTCTCTACCACGCCTGCGCTCTACACCCTCTCTTAATATCAATATAGGCTGTCCGCTCAATTGCGATGACATGTCTTTCATTCCTCCTTAAAATATTGCTTTAGAATTATAGGAACTCATGACTTTATACTTATATATAAATTTAGTGGCAACTTTGGCATTGGCACCGAAAAATATTAAATAATCGGTTTGAAAGTTTTATGATGAATTTATTAGTATCTGGTGGGAACAATGAAGCGGATTTCTGATGGACTTGGTGGAGGTTCGAAAGGCTCAGGCAGATCTGATGGAGATAAGAGGTTGTCAGATGATGGTGATGTGGATTTTAAAGAGCTTGTTGAATCTTCGCCTGAGTGCATATGCAGGCTTGATCTTTCAGGGTGCATCGTCTATATGAATCCTGCGGGGATGAATGTTCATAAACAGAGGGTTGAGGATGTTTTCGGACGCAGCACTGCTGAGCTGTCTATGCCTGAGTATGCTTCTGTAATCGATGGGGCTCTGAAAAAGGCATGTAGTGGTGAGACAGTTGTCTTTGAGAACCGCTCATCCGCCCGAGGCAGCTGGCATGAAACAACCTTTACACCCATTAAAGATGGAGAAGGCAAGGTCACCGGTATTCTGAGCATTAGCCGGGATATTACAAAGCTCAAGCAGGCTGAGGAGGAGGTGCACTTGCTTCAGAGGGTAGATCAGATGATCAATGCTGGCAATGGGTTGGATGAGGTGTTCAAAACTATTGCAAGCGGCCTCAGAACCATGTTTGGCTATGACTCGGTGGCAATTCACCTCTTGGATCCTGAAAAACATGAGCTTGAGATCATGGCTTATTCTGCAGATGAATCTGACAGGCTCGGACTTGAAAAGCTGGTTGGATTCTCAGTCCTCGGCTACCATGTTCCACTCTACACTGGGAGCCTGTTATATGAGGTTGTGGAGGGCAGAAAATCGGTTATCACAGAGGACATCCCCTGGATTTTAAAAAGCTATACTGACAAGGCCGAGTTTCAAAGGCTTGCAGGTGCAGCGGCTAAGATTACAAAGGCCAGGTGGGGGATGGGTGTTCCCATGCTTGCAGGTGACGAGGTTGTGGGTGTTATCGGATGCGGGAGCAAAACAGCCTTGTCTGATACGGATGCTGAGCGGCTTGCAAGTTTCGGGGCGCAGGCAGTAATTGCCATTAAAAAGCAGCAGCATTTTGAAGAGCTGCGTGTGAGCGAGGAAAAATATCGCTCTCTCTTTGACAACATGCGCAACGGATTTGCATATCATCAGATCCTGGTGGATAAGGAAAATAGGCCGGTTGACTATCTTTTTCTTGAGGTTAACGATGCATTTGAAGAATATACTGGCTTGAAGAGGGAGGATATTATTGGAAAGCAGGTAACCGAGGTCATTCCAGGTGTTGTTGACTCTGAGCCGAATCTTATCGAGATCTATGGTCGTGTAGCCCTTCAAGGAGGGGAGACGCGTTTTGATTTCTTTTTCAAACCCTTCAACCGCTGGTATTCTGTTTCAGTCTACAGCCCTGAAAAAGGTTTTTTCGTAACCCTATTTGAAGATATTTCTGAGCGTAAGCAGATGGAGGAGCGTATAATCAAGTCTCAGGAATTTCTTAATAGCATTGTAGAAAACTCGGGTGATGCCATAATTACAACAGACGCTGATAGCAGGGTGACTCTTTGGAGTCGGGGCGCGGAAAACCTCTACGGTTACAAGGCAGATGAAGTCTTGGGGAAGAATATAGACTTTCTCTATCCAAGCGAACTCAAAGAGGAGCGTAGGAACTGGCAGAAGGCAATTCTTGCAGGCGAGACAGTGCGAAACATTAGAACCCAGATATACAATTCAAATCGGGAGCTTGTAAACATAAATCTCACGCTTTCACCACTCATAGACCGAGACGGAAAACCCGCGGGTTCAATCGGTGTTTCAAAGAATATAACCGATATTATGGAGGCTGAAAAAAAGCTTCGGGAAAAGATTGATGAACTTGAGAAATGGCAGCGCCTCACCGTGGGTCGGGAGCTTCGGATGGCAGAGCTTAAATCAGAGCTAAAGGAGCTTAAAAAACGGCTTGGAGAATAGTTTTTACTGGTCTTGTTTTTTGATTTCAGAGTCGGGCGGGGGGTTGATGAGTCCATCGATAAACCCTTTGCATCCTAGGGGGTGAACATGCATATAGCTTGCGAGGACATTTTCACGAATCATTCCGTCGCGGTCTTCGGTGATTCCGCTGCCGCGCAGGGTTTTAAAGGCGAAATCAGCTTTACCAGTCAACCTGGCCTTTGAATGATGGAACACATGCCCCCGGATAACCTCTCCACGTCCAGCGAGCAGACTGTCACAAGCGGCTTGGTTTATCACATAACCCATGCCCACATAGCGCTTCTGCATCACTGTTTCAAGGGGTAGAAAACCAGTCATCTCAAACTCCCCTGCATCGGTTGATATTGACTCTCCCAGATACATGAGCCCGCCGCACTCGCCATACACCCGACCTCCTGTTGCGCAGAAATCATAGACACTATTTCGAAACCCCTTATTTTTCTCAAGCTTGGATGCATAGACCTCTGGAAAGCCGCCGCCAATATAGAGTGAATCAATCGCTGGGAGTTTTTTATTCCTGAGTGAATCAATGAAAATCAGGTTTGCCCCTGTTTCCAGCTGGCTGAGCGTATCAGCATAGTAGAACCTAAATGCGTCATCCAAGAAAACACCTACCCTGGTTTTTTCAGGCGTGCTGCTTTCTCGCAGTGTTTCGGCTAAGGCTAAAGGTTCGGCTGAACCTGCGATTTCAATTATGCGCTCAACATCCACATATTCTTCAACAACACTGGTAAGCGCCTGAAAATCAGATTTCAGCTCATGGACCGGTACAAGTCCCAGGTGGCGTTCAGGCAGATGTAACTCCTTGGTTTTGGGAAGAGCGCCCACAACCTCCACGCCTGTAAGCTGCTCCACCGCCTCGGTGACCTTGTCTCTGTGCCGTTTGCTTCCTACCATGTTCAAAACCACGCCTGCAAGATTCAGCTCTGAATCGAAGTCGCGAAAACCCTGCACAACAGCGGCGGCGCTTCTCGCAGTCTTAGCAACGTTTACTGATAGTATGACTGGCGCGCGCAGGATTTTTGCAACCTCTGCTGTGCTGCCAACTTCGCTTGTCGCATCAACACTGTCAAAAAGCCCCATCACACCCTCTACAACCGCAATATCCCCGCCTCGACATCCCCGGTCAAAAGACTCAAGAATATCCTGCCTGTTCATTAGAAAACTGTCCAGATTACGCGACGGCCCGCCGACCACAGCCCTATGGAACATGGGGTCAATAAAATCCGGGCCAATCTTAAAAGGCGCGACTGAAAGCCCCCTACGTTTAAAACTTTGCATAAGCCCGATTGAAAGAACAGTCTTACCCGCGCCGGAACTCACACCGCCAATAACGATTCGTGGAACAACACACTCAGTCATCCAGAAGATTTATCAATCTAATAATATAAAGGGTATAGTTGAGGATGAACGCGATGACTAAAAAGATTTTACTACCAGTGGACGGGTCTGAAAATTCCCAAAAAGCAGTTAAAAAATGTCTGGAGATTGCAAAGCCCATCGGCGCAGCGGTGACCGCGCTTTTTGTCGTTGACTCATCAGCCTATTTAAGTCTGCCGGAAACCTTCATGTGGGAGAATGTGCGCGGTGCGATTGAGGAGGAGGGTAAAGAAGCGCTTGAAGGTGTGAAAAAGACTTTCAAAGACAGCGGCGTAAAACTGAAAACAGAGCTTAAAGAAGGCAGCCCTGCAAAAGATATTGTTGAAACAGCGGAAGAGGAAAAAATAGACCTTATAATCATGGGAACAGCCGGCAGAAAAGGCCTGGACAGATTCTTCCTCGGCTCGGTTTCTGAAAAAGTGCTTAGATCAGCTCACTGCGCAGTTATGGTTGTAAAGTAAGCTCGGATAAATTTTTCATATACCTCCTGACCTGTCAGTAATAAAACTAGAAACAGTTTTTTTTATTCTCTGAGATGAACTTGGAGAGGGGTTTTCAGAACGTGACGGCATGTATTAAATGAGCTTCAAAAACTCTTCAACTGTAAGACCAGCGTCTTTTATTAGGTCTCTTAAGGTTCCTCTTTTCACAGGCTTACTTTTGTGAACAGGAACAGAAAGAGTAACATCAAGGTTTTCTTTAACCATAATAACATGGCTCCCCTTCTGCCTAACAGCCACCCACCCAACTTTAGAAAACGCTTTAAGAACTTTATTTCCTCTAAGGACTGGGGAGCTTGGCCATTAAAACAACCGCCCGCTAAAATAGACTACACAACCACTTCCGCTATCTTTTCTATGGAGGAGGTGACCTTAGCCCGTTCATTCAATACCTCAAGACATCCCTCGATAGCTTCTGTAATATTTTCTAAAGCCTCTTCTACAGTCTCACCCTGAGAATGGCATCCAGGAATTGCCGGACAACTCACGTTATATCCGCCGTCTTCTTTGTCATCCTTTATAACAACTTTGAGTTTCATACTATATACACTGCTAATTAACATGTTCTTAAAATTATCGTTAATTTTTATCTCGCTATCTATTTTTTCTTGTGCAGCACTCTCCCCCCGGTATCTGGTTGCCGTGGGGGCAGGTGCGCGGATGGTTTAGCAGTGTGCAAATCGCGTCGGCAAACTCCTTTGTCATGTGGTGTTCAAGTCCGCAGACAACGTTTTCGTCAACATCTTTTTCCAGTGTTGTTTTCATAAGCGTTTCGATGAGCCGGTGGTTTCTGATTATCTGCGTTGCAACCCTTCGCCCCTCCTCTGTGAGCTGCACACCCTCCCTCCTCCGGTAGTTTACAAGTCCGCGGGCTTCAAGTTTTTTCAGCATCTGCACAGCACTTGGCGGCGATATGCCGAGGCCTTCTGAGACCTGGCTTATTCTTACAAGAGTGTCACCGTTTTCTTCGAAAACGAGGAGCTGCTCAAGATATTCCTCAACGTTTTCACTGAGCTTTACCTCTTTTACTTTTCCAGTTACATCGTCTGCCATCTTACACCTCCATCTATCTGAAACTACATGAGACCCGTCTTATCAGAACACCAGCGTAAGCACTCTGAACGCGATTCCACCTATGACTATCGCGGATGCGAGATTTGCCAGTGATATAATAGTTGCCGGCTTCCAGCCAAATTCCTTAACAAGTATTGCGATCGTCGATATGCAGGGGATATAGAGCATTCCTACAAGCGCGAGAACTATGAACTGAACAGGGGTCAGAACCGCTGCGAGGTTCGTACCGTATATGGCCACCAGCATAAGGAGTATGAATTCTTTTCTAATAACTCCAAATATCAGGAGTATCCCTGCAATCTCAGGCAGACCGAGCCAGCCGACTGTGAGAGGTGACATAAAGCTGTTTATCGGTCCGAGCACGCCGAAGGCATAGAGGCCCTGGACAAAGGCGCTTCCCACTATGTAGATCGGGAAGACCAGGTATACAATAGATTTTGTCCTGGTCCATGTCTGCTTGGTCACAACAGAAAGAGAGGGTACCTTGAATGAGTGCATCTCCATTATCAGCCCTGTTGCCTCTCCTGGAAGAGCTTTAAGGGCGATTCTGCCCAGGATGAGTATGATAAAAAGGTCTATTACATAGAGTGCCAGCGCCCACTTTATGCTTACAAATACCGCAACCAAACCTAGTATTACGATGGTTCTGGCTGAGCAGGGCGCGAAGGTGATGGCGAACGCGGCCAGGAGCCGTTCACGCCGGGTCTCCAAGATCCGGGTGCCGTAGATAGCAGGGACGTTACAGCCATAGCCGAGGATCAGCGGGATAAGGGCTTTTCCGTGGAGGCCTATCTTGTGCATGGCGCTGTCCATCATGAAGGCAACCCTTGTGAGGATTCCGGAGTCTTCGATCATGGTGAGCATCAGATAAAAGGGGATGACAAATGGTATTATGAGTGTGATCCCTGCCACGATGCCTCCGAAGGCGCCGTTCCAGAGGATGCTTACAATTGCCCCGCTGACCTGGGGGTTTACTGGCTGGAAGAAGTTGAACAACTCTGAAAGCAGGCTTGAAAGCAGGTTTCCAATGAGAAAGGTCCACAGGAGCAGCCCGCCGATAACAATGGAAGATGTGACATAGCCGAAAACCCGGTGGGTGACCAGTTGATCCAGCCTCTCTGAAAAGGTGATTTCCATGTCACTCTGTTTTTGAACTTCGCCTGCGATCCTGCTTGCGAGGGCGTATCTCTCAGAGTTGATAACAGCAAAACACGGTTCTTTATGTATATCCTCTATCTCCCGTGCCAGACTGTTTGATAAGCGGATTACCTCTTCAGACTTTGATGTGACCAGCTTCTTGATCTCAGGATCGTTTTCAAGGAGTTTGATGGCGATCCAACGTAAGGGATACTCTAATCCGAGCTTTTTGGATTTGATGAAGCTGGTCAGCTTTTCTATTCTATTCTCCACTTCAGCGCCGTATTTGAGCCTCGTCTTTTTGACTTTAGAGCGGTCCTTCGCAACCTCGATTATCGCATCCATAAGTTCATGCAGTCCCTCACCCCGCACGGCAACAGTAGGCACCACAGGCGCTCCCAGAGCTGTCTGAAGCTTTTCGGTATCAACGACTATGCCCTTTCTCATGGCTGTATCTATCTGATTGGCACAGACTACAAGGGGCACCTCCATCTCCATCAGCTGCAGTGTGAAATAGAGGTTTCGCTCTAAAACAGAGGCATCAATTACGTTGACCACTACATCAGGTTTCTCAAAGGCGATGTATTCTCTGGAAACCAGTTCTTCAAGAGAAAAAGTTGAAAACGAGTAGATCCCCGGCAGATCGATGACCTCTATGTCGCAGCCCTCGAAATGAAGCCTTCCCCTGGCCATCTCCACGGTCTTTCCAGGCCAGTTTCCAATGATCTGGCTTGAGCCTGTAAGCTCGTTGAAGATAACGCTTTTACCGACGTTGGCGTTTCCTGCCATGGCGATGGTCAG
Source organism: archaeon BMS3Abin16 (assembly GCA_002923215.1). GTDB lineage: Archaea > Hydrothermarchaeota > Hydrothermarchaeia > Hydrothermarchaeales > SZUA-236 > SZUA-236. The sequence goes on from BDTI01000154.1 coordinate 8,993, forward strand.
ATGATTGTCGCCCCCTTCCCATGTGTTGTTATCTTCAGAGGAAGGGGAACAGTGGCTCGTCAATTTGGTCATATCTATCTGATCCCACCTATATCATCTCTACACCTTCAACAAAGACATTGGTTGCTATGGTGCGTCCCAGGGCGAGCTTTGAGCCGCGCACCGCGATTTCAACCGGGCCGGCGAAGGGCGCGGATTTTATTACTCTTATAGTGGTGCCCACGGTAATGCCCATGTCTAAAAGCCGTCGGATAACTTTATGGCCGCCGCGTATAAATGCGACCTTACCTTTTTCCCCTTCTTTTAGATCGATTATTGAGACTATATTTTGATTTCGCTTACCAACCTCGCCGATGTCACTTTCTTTTCCTTTTATACATTCTTCGCAGCTGGAAAAGCTTAGGTCGCACGCAGGGATGGGTTTGCTGTTATCCGGGCATCTGTCGGGATGTTCTAAAAGCTGGCAGAGCGCTCTTTCAGATTCATCGGATAGTGTGTGTTCCATTTCACAGGCCTGCCGGTGGATCCTGTCTTTTTTGATCTTTAAAATGTCATAGAGGAAACGTTCGAGCAGTTTGTGCTTTCGGGTGATCTTCTTAGCGATTCTGAGTCCTTCATCTGTTAGGTCCGCTCCCCTGTATGGTGAGTAGCTTACATAGCCTTTTTTATCCAGTTTTTTCAGCATCTGGGTCACGCTCGCGGGGGTGACACTTAGGTTTTCAGAGATGCTTGATGTGTTCACCCTTTCTTTGCCCTGGCCAAGGCGGTACAGGGTTTCAAGATACTCTTCCATGTTTTCGCTGAGCCTATCGCTGTTTGCCATTTTAGGTTCTCCTAAATCTATTGTACCGATAACTAATATTTAACTACTCCGCTGGATCCTTTTTTTCCAGCATCAGCCTTGGCACTCCTTTGACCGCCGCTCAACACATAGTAGCCAACGGTCAGCCAATAGCCGAGATATGCCAAAACCTCGGTGAGCGATGGGTTGCCGTTGTAGCCTACTAGCGATTTCAGGATCAGGCCGATTGAGCCTTTTTCATGAAGCGCGGGATAGCTTCCATCAGGGTTTAGCGGAGGGTTGATGTCCCACACATGCTCCACGACTGAGGGTATCAGGGCTGCTTCGTTGAGTTCGTGCACGCCATAGGCTGTGAGCCCTGCTGCAAAGACGAGGAGCACGATGCTTGTGTATTTGAAGAACTTTTTTATGTCCAAAAGATAGATTCCTTCGAACATGAAATATGTGATTGCAAGTACTACACCGATGCCGAGCAGCGCTCCGAGTAGGGTGTCGCCGGGGGATGAGATTGCTGTTGCTCCGAGGAAGAGGACTGTTTCCACGCCTTCGCGAAAGACGGATAAGAATGCGACGGTCACAATCCCGTAGACCTCTCCTTTGGAGATTGCAGTGTCCATTTTTTCATAGAGTTCTCCCTTGAGTTCCTGGGAGTGTTTTGTCATCCAAAATATCATGTATGTGAGCACTGCTGCTGCTGAGAGTGTGGCCAGTCCTTCGAAGATCTTGGCGGCTCGTCCCTCTAGTCCACCGTATATTGTTGTGAAGAGTACGGCCACGATCAGGCTTGCGAGTAGCGCGGTTCCTGTTCCAATGTAAAGGTATTTGTTCAGGTCTGATCGGTCTACTTTTTTGAGGTATGCTGCGAGTATCCCGATTATCAGGGCGGCTTCGAGTGCTTCTCGGAAGGTTATTACAAAGCTTGCAATCATTTTTTTCACTCTACATTATTAATTTAGGCAAGCCTAATTAGGCAGACCTAATATTTAAATCTTACCCCAACAAAAAACAACGCTAAAATCAAAAAAACAGCCTCAAATAAAGCCTAAAATTAACAATTCAAAAGAGTGGCAAAAATCCCTGTTTACTCAAGGTCAGTTGTAAAATCAGTTGGATCAACAGCATAGCTCACCGGAATCTCGACAACCAGTAGGCCGGGCCGCTCCTCACGCAGTATAATCTCGCTGTAATCGCCCTTGATCAACATAGTTCGTTCTCCGCAGGTCTCCATATTTGCCATATATCAAAAACAACTGTTCTATTATATGTTCTATTATAAATGGATTATGGAACAAAGTTATAGAGCAAAGTTCAAAAGCAATCCCTAAAAATACCCTTCACCTATGAACCGCCAATTATATAGCTGTATAAGAAACTAACTAGATTACTAGAAGGCTTGAGGTTATATTGTGTCAGAGAACAGTCCATTAGATGAGCAGCTTACAAGGGACGAATACCGCATCTTGGTGGATCTGGTAAAACACCAGCATCAGCGCAGGCAGGATTTCAACCGGACCTTTCTCACAGCAAACACTATCATCTTCGGCGCCTCAGCGGTTATGCTGCAGTCAGAATCTCCTTTGAATTCAGTTCTGAAGCTTCTTGGCGGCCTGGGCATTTTAATCTCCCTTGTCTGGCTTTTAATCTCAGAGCGTATCACCCTTGAAGCTGACCTGCGTTTTTTCCAACTCCGAGGCCTTGAGAAACGAATGGGTCGTGAGGAGGGTATCTACACAAGTGGCAACCGGTTTTTCTTTCAGGGCAGCAGTCTGGAGGACTCTGAAAGCGGTGAAAGACTGGTTTTTCCCAGCGGGATTCTTGGTTGGAAATACAGGTTCCGCGTGGCAAAGGTAGTCAGGTTTCTGCCCATGAGCTTTATAGTTCTATACCTTGCCTTGATGACACTTTAGCAGATGCGGAATAGACCTGGAAAAGCTAGCTTAAGAAAAGGTGCATGTAAGATTATATAAATGTTAACGCTTCATCCGTTTCTGGTATTAGAATGCTGGAGTGTATTGCAATGCCTATAGAGCGAAGAACATATCATCCTGAGAATGATCCAAAAAATATTATCTATAACTTTCTCAAGTCTAATCCTGAGTATGCTTATACTCCTGAGGAGATAGCCTTTGAGACGGCGCTTCCCATTGAAATAGTCAATATCGATTTATTGTTTTTGGCCAGTTATCAAGAGGTGCAGTCTGTTTGGGGGGAAAATGGAATGGTCCATTACCAGATAAGCGACAAAAAATAAAACTTGTTTTCCTGCTGAAAAGGCTAAAATCAACCTTGAGCATAACAAGTGGAAAAGCCTTATTGAAAAAGCAATCGAGAATAGTACTTAAAAATTAGTTTATCATTTATCACTTGAATAATTTACAAAACCTGTTCGTACTAAGAATATGGAATAGTGAGTGAGAATTTATTGGGATCTCCTTTAAAAATCTCGTCGATTTTTTCCTCATTAAACAACCCAACAGAAATTAAATCACCCTTTTCTAGTTTTGTTGATTGCCTTCGATTATCAAAGAGATTGTGAATGAGTCTATAAATTATTACACTCAATCGTATGTACAGAGTATAATCAAAAGATTTTGTCTCTCGCTGAATTTTGTAGAGCTCTTCTTTTTTCTTTTTCTGTATAAGTATAGTTTTTAGATACGTATGCGCATTTCCTTTTCTATATAATAATGGTGTTTCACCATCTTCAGGAGTAAGTGCAAATTCAGATAGAGATGGCATAAGTCTAAGACCATGTTTATATTCATTGTACAATTCGTTATCTAAGAATATTTTTCCCAATCTTCTAAGAAATTCTTTAATAAATGCGATGGATTCGACAACCTTTTTCTTTTTTCTTTCCTCTTCTGTTATTCCGTGAATGAACAAGAATCGGATATATTCATCCTTTAATTCGCCAGTAATAATAACATCCCTTACATAATCACACAAATCTTTGAATTTTATATTTTTCATAGTTAACCAAGGTATATTAGTCTGGCAACTTATTATCAAATTAAACAACGCTTCAGCCATATGATAAAAATTATTGACAATCTCTGCTTCTATAGCCGTCTTATAAGATATAATATCTTCATTTTTAAGTTCTGAATCACCAGAAAACTTTACAAATTCTTCTGTTTTCTCTAAAACGACTTCCCATGTTTTAAGTTTATATAACCATTGTTTGTATGCATATTCATCTGTGAAAAATTTGTTTATTTGTTCTATACCTTCCTCTGAAATTTGATAAGTTATTGCCATTAAACAAAGAGAATCTAAATAATATTTATATGCATTGTACCAGAATTTGGTCAAATAACGTTAAAGTATCTGGATTATCCATCCACGCCGGATGCACCACTTTTTAAGGATTTCAACACCAAACGCACCACTACCTTTTTACCGCAATCTTTATCTAGTATTGTTGAATATTGTCTATCAATGAACAGAAATAAACATCAGAGTAAGATTAACTTCAATTCAATCCTTGAAGCCTGCAAAAAACGATACACACCCTTTGACAAACAAATCGCTGTAAATCGTAAACCCCTGAGCATGATAACCGCAATCAAAGAGGCCAAAAAAGCAGGACAAAGCCCCCTGATAGCCGAGGTGAAATACCGCTCACCCACAAATGAAAACCGAGAACCCAGAGGCCCGGATAAGATAGCGCTTGAGATGACAGCCGGCGGAGCCTGCGCGATCTCGGTTCTGACGGAACCTGAGTTCTTCGGCGGAAACCTGGAAAACATACCGCTAGTGAAAAAAGCAGTCCCCGTACCAGTGCTGCGAAAAGACTTCCTCTTCCACCCCACACAAATACCAGAGTCCTATCACTACGGTGCCGACTCAATCCTGCTCATCACAAGCTACTTCACAAGAAATGCGCTGAAACAGATGATAGCCGATTCCCGAGGATATGGCATGGAACCCCTAGTGGAGGTGCACAGCCCACTTGACATCGAAACAGCAACCGCAGCCGGCGCATCGCTCTACGCAGTGAACAACAGGGACAAAGACACACTTGAAATCGATCTGGAAAGAACAAAGCAGATGGCACCGCTCATAGACGGAGTTATCGTCAGCGCCTCAGGCGTTGAAACAACGGATGATCTGAAAAAAGTACTCAAACATGCAGATGCCGCTCTAGTAGGCACATCCATAATGAAATCACAGGATATTGAGTCAAAGGTGCGGGAGCTGGTGGATGCATGAAAACCGGGCTAGAAGAAATCAGGGAAAAAGTCTCACAGGCCGGCTATCCATGTGTAATACCCTTGGTAAAAGCGGTTGAAAACACCGGCATGCTCTCACCAACCGAGGTCTACAGTCAGATGCGAAGCTCAAGCGGATACTCCTTTCTACTTGAATCGGCTGAGCTCGGTGAGAAGGTTGCCAGATACTCTTTTATCGGGTCTGACCCTCGCTTTGTGGCGGTTGTGAAGGATGGCATACTCACTGTGGACGGCAAATCCAGGCAGTCGAAAAACCCCTTGAAAGACCTGGCGGCGATGGTGTCCAGATACAAGATCCTTGAGGGGCGGCTCCCCAAGTTTTACGGCGGGCTGCTCGGATATTTTAGCTACGACATGGTCCGCTACTTCGAAGATATAGGAAATAATACAACCGACGAGCTGGGCCATCCAGACGCTGAGTTCATTTTCGTAAAAGACTGTATCGCATTTGACCATTGGAGAGAAGAGATCCTGCTCATATCAAACCTTGTTGTGGAATCAGAGTCAGACCTTGAAGAGGAATACGCTCGTGCAACAGATCAGATAGCGCTTTTAGAACTGCTTTTGAAAAATGTGGGAAAAGCGGTGGTTACCCATTCAAAGTCTAAAGCACCTCTAAATGTGAAGAGCAACTTCGAAAAAGCAGAGTTTGAAGCCGCAGTCATTCGTGCCAAGCAGTACATCGAGGCAGGTGACATATTTCAGGTTGTGATCTCACAGCGATTCGAGGTTGAAGGCAGATTCGACCCATATCAGGTCTACATGGCATTGAAAGAGGTGAATCCCTCGCCCTACATGTATCTCCTGGAGTTTGGAGAAACCAGAATCATCGGCTCAAGCCCGGAGATACTTGTTAAGGTGGACGGGCGAAAAGTTACTGTGCGTCCTATCGCCGGAACACGGCCGCGGGGATCTGACATTGTGGAGGACGAAGCATTGTCACGGGAGATGCTGAACGATGAAAAAGAGCGCGCCGAACATGTGATGCTCGTTGACCTGGGGCGTAACGACGTGGGGCGGGTCGCAAGGTTTGGCAGTGTCGAGGTCACCGAGTTCTTTGGCGTGGAGAAATACTCTCATGTGCAGCATATCATATCCAATGTAGAGGGTGAACTCAGAGATGGACTCAGTTCATTCGACGCGCTTGAAGCAGCTTTTCCAGCGGGCACGGTTACAGGCGCGCCTAAGGTTCGTGCCATGGAGATAATTGAAGAGCTTGAATCGTCGAGGCGCGGCATATACGCGGGCAGTGTGGGCTACTTCTCATTTGACGGTGATATGGATTTTGCAATCACCATTCGCACAATTGTTCTTGAAGATGGCCGCGCCCTTGTGCAGGCAGGGGCTGGGATTGTCGCAGACTCAGTTCCAGAACGAGAATATGTGGAAACAGAAAACAAGGGCCGGGGGATGCTGAAGGCGCTTGAGCTTGCAGGGAGGCACGGGGTATGACCGAAGTTGTTATAATCGATAATTTTGACTCCTTTGTCTACAATCTCTATCAATATGTGGGTGAACAAGGCGTAGACGTCAAGGTTTTGAGAAATAACGTGTCTCTTGAGGTGATTGAACGCGAGGAGCCGCAGCGGTTGATAATCAGCCCAGGGCCGGGCAGGCCGGAGGATGCAGGTGTCTCGATAGATGCTATCAAGCGGTATTCCGGCAAAATCCCGGTTCTCGGTGTGTGCCTCGGCCATCAGGCGATTGGCGCAGCATTTGGCGCTGAAATCATCGGGGCTGACCAGCTTTTTCACGGTAAAACTTCGATGATAAAACACAGCGCAAAGGACATCTTCCAGGGTGTGAAAAACCCTTTTATCGCAACAAGGTATCACTCACTCATAGTAGAGGCGGCAACACTTCCAACTGTGCTTGAAATAAACGCTAGAACCGAAGATGGCGAAACAATCATGGCTCTCAGGCACAGAACACACCCCACATTCGGAGTCCAATTCCATCCTGAATCCATCCTCACAGCTGAGGGAAAAAAGATTGTGAAAAACTTTTTAGAGATCTGAACGGCTGTAATCAGTCAAGGCGAAGATTGAATAACGCAATGCACCACCGCTACGTTGAAACATATTTGCCTCCTTTTTTTCTTTTTCAATTTCCCTCCCTATCTTTTGTTTGTCCGCAACTTTTATATACAACTTATGTTATATAATTCTAACATAATGATAGAAATATCTAATACAAAGTTAGAGAAAGCTAATACTATCGGCCTTAACGGAGGCGAATAAAAATGGCAAACCAAATTCCATGGATAATGTTTGCGATTCTTGGACTGATTCTCGTACTTTTCGTGGTATTCATTAAGTTTAAAGATGTAAAGGAAAAACAAGGGGCCGATTACCGCAACCTCTTCAACATGGGCGTGATCTGGCTCTACTTCAACAGAAAAGGAGACATCTGAATAAAAGGTGATTGCAATGATCGGAAAAGCTGAATGGTTCAGAAGAAGAAAATACGGCGGATGGGGAATAACGCCCAACACATGGCAGGGCTGGGCGTATATCGCAGCGATATTGATCCCCTTTGCATTGTTCCAAGCCCTTCCATACTGGGACACATCAACGAGGCTAAAGGTAACGTTAGGCTGGCTGGCGCTTGTCTTTCTTGATGCCACGCACGTTATGTTCACTCTGGAAAAAGACGAGCGAGAGGAGAAGATCGAAGCACTGTCAGAGAGGAACGCAGCGCTCGTTATGGCCTTTATCCTGGTGGGCGGGGTGCTCTACGAGAT
>BDTI01000155.1 GCA_002923215.1 archaeon BMS3Abin16
CTGAGTTGCATGGTAAGGATGCAGAGAGGTTTGTAAGGGAATTAGAGAATCCCACACCAAACCCCCGGAGAGATGCTACTATCAAAAGAGCAAGAGAGCTAAATATCTTTTTTGACTAAATCTTATTAGGGTGGATCTCTTGAGACATATGGAGATTTCACCGGGCTTGTTTTTTGGGAAGTTACGAGAGGGGGATGTTGTTTCAGATTTTGACTGTGGAAATGTAGATACCAACGATTTCTTGAAAAACGATGCAATCGATTATCAGAGACAAAATCTAGCGGTATCCTATGTTTTAAAGGATGCCTCCAATAAGGTCCTTGGATTTGTTAGTTTGGCGATGGGAGCCATCAGAACAAGGGACCATCCCGCGCTTGTTGTGCCTAACGTTGAAATACGCCAGTATCCAGGTCTAAAGATCGGGCAGATGGGAGTTACCAGGGAAAGACAGGGGGAGAAGCTTGGGGAGTTCTTGGTCTTGGCCTCTATCAAGATGGCTGAAGAGTTAAAGGAAAACATTGGCTGCCGGTTTGTCTTAGTTGACGCATACCATGAGAGAATCGGTTTCTATGAAAGGCTTGGATTCAAACAGGCCAAAAGCAAACCCACCGGCGGCACTATGCCTATGTATCTCTTGATAAGTGAGGGTTAGACTCTTCTCAGGATAAGATCGCCACGCTCAACAAAGACTTCAAGCTCGCTGCCCTGTTTTATCTGCATAGCCTCACAGAGCGTTTTAGGCAGCCCAATCCATAGCTGAGTGTACTCTTTACCCTTGCTTTTTACCGTTCTTTGCTGTACCTTGATCTTTGGCATAAATTGTTTATGGGATAAACTTATTATATAAATATTGCCATTTCAAAGGGTGTTAGGTGGGTCACCAAGAAAAATAGACATGACGACACAGACAAATTAAGTTAGTCGTTCAAATCAACCCCCCGCTACTACACCTTTATTTTCCTGCCCCTGAAACGGGTTTTGAGCTTTTTTTATGTGTTTAAATTAATTTGAAATAATGTTTATACCCTTTGTCCGCTGAAGAGATAATCATGCCTGTGAAGGATGTCACCTCCCCCCTCCACTCTCAAAGACTCTTCATAGGCATTATTCCTCCCTCTTCTTTTTTTAGCCGGCTTTTTGGAATCATAAATGCTTAAATAGTTGTCAGTCTAATCATCTGATTGTATGTTGATTTCTCTTTCAGCTGAGGAAGCGATAAAAGCCCTGGGGATAATCCTTCTTTCAGTCGTTGCGAGCCGGATATTTATCTATTTTATAACGAACCATGCCTCCCGTCTGGCTCAGCGGACAAACACTGATTTTGACGACGCACTGATAGATGCGAGTAAAACACCGCTTTACTATTTGATAATTCTTATTGGAACCGACTATGCTCTGCACCAGATAACAACTCTTCCAAGTCTTACAACCGGCCTTGAATCGGCAATCTTTGTCTTTGAAATCCTTCTGCTTGCAATCTTTATCAACCGGATTTTAGGTGTAACCGTTGAATGGTACTCGAAAAATATCGCGGTCAAGACTGAGACCAAGTTTGACGATGAGTTTCTCCCGCTTTTTAAGCGGACTTCAGCCATTTTCATCTATGGAGCGGCAACAGTGATTGTTCTCGATTATTTCTCCTATGATATTACGGCGATTGTCGCGGGACTTGGAATCGCGGGAATCGCTGTCGCCCTCGCCGCGCAGGACACACTTTCAAACATGATATCAGGTTTTGTGATAATGGCTGACCGACCATTCCGGGTTAAAGACATAATCGAGCTTCCAAGCGGCGAATATGGTGAGGTCTCAGAAATCGGCCTTCGAAGCACGAAGATTCTCACCCTTGACGCGCTGATGATTGTAATTCCAAACGCGAAGATCGGTGACAGCCAGATAGTGAACTATTCATATCCAGACCGGAGAATGCGGCTCAAGATACCTGTAGGCGTAGCCTATGATAGCGACATTGATTTTGTAACTGAAATCCTTATAAGTATTGCAAAGCGCCAGCCCCATGTTTTAGAAAGTCCCGTTCCACGGGTTACCCTTGAATCCTTCGGTGATTCATCGATTAACCTGCTCCTTTATGTATGGATTGACAGCCATAAAGACAAGGTTCAGGTGATAAACAAAATCAACCGTGATATTGATAAGATGTTTAAAAAAGAAGGTGTTGAAATCCCATTCCCAATTCGAACAATCTACTCTAGAAACGGGAAATCCAAGGATGGCGGCGAGTAATAAAGCGAAACTTTGATTCAGCCGCCAAGCGGTTTTGTCGCGCTGAGTTGATTATAGATCAGGTTTTCATATTTTTTGAAATCACCAAGGGCCATGTCTGCGTCACGCCAGACAGAGGGTTTAACCTGATTAGTGCTGCCCTCATACCAGTCGCTTGTAAGAGTGATTACATAGGCGAATCTCTTGACCTCATATTCCTTTGGATTGATTGTTCCGATGCAGGAAAGGCTGTATCTGCGGCAGATATCGCCAAAGGACTCGGCATAGCCTGGAACTGTTGCGTAATCCTTTGAATCATATAGGAATGACTCCCGGTTCACAGGTTCTGTTGTAAAGGCAACCGCTTTCTCTGGCTGCTCAAGTACAATTATGAATTCAGCCGCTACCTGTCCGCCATAGACATCCTGGCCGTCATCCCATCTGAAAACGCCCTGTGGCAGTGAAAACACAACGGCTCCGCCCAGCCTGTCACCGAGTAGCACATGGTCTGGAAACATCTTGGATATCTCGGCTGAGCCTGCGTGCCAGGGCTTGCGCTCTCCGCCAAGGCTCTGAACCACATAGTAAGGTTCATAGACCTGCCTGTTAAGGTGGTCGATGTCACCACCTTTAATGCTTGCAGAATCATATCCGCCGGATAGCACCCAGCTTTTAATCACTTCACTTGGAGTTTTCTTATCATTTTCACGGGCAAGCCCCTGGGCCTGGAGGTTGTTGACCTCGGTTGCGTCAATGAAATAAGGTTTGTCAGCGAAAAGTCCGAACATAACCTCAGCCTCCATGTCATAGCCTTTGTTAGGGTCAACAACTTGAAAGTCCCATCCCTCTGTGCCAACTAGGAGGAAGCCTGTGTTTTTGTCTTCATATAGTATCCGGTATTTTCTGATGCCGTCCACATCGTCGCGGGCGGTTGTTGAAAATGGAACTTGATTGTTGCCGTCGAGGTCCGCAAAACCGATGTCCGACCCTGTGAGCATGTCCATCTTGTTATCAACTTTGTCGTTGTAGATTAGGAGGTCTTTTTTCAGCGCTTTGTCATAGATTAGGTAGTAGCTGTGGTCCAGGTTCACCCGTATCCGGTAGTAGGGGTTTTCCATCTCAAGCCATCCTTTTTCAGGGGCGGCGGCGTCTAAAAACGGATTCCACACCCTGATGTAGGCACTTGTTTCTTTGCCTGCCACATTTACTGTGCCACCTGTTTTAAGCTCGTGCAGAAGCTCCCGCTCCTCAACGGTGATAACTATGGATTCCGAGCTGGTTGCTCCTTTGCTGTCCTCAACAGTCAAGGTTATCGTATGCGCGCCAGGTGAAAGAGTTGAAACACTGATCGAGCCTCCAGCCCCAAGTTCCCCATCACGATCTGAGGTCCAAATCATCTTCGACCCCTGTATACTGCCGTCCTCTTTATCAGATGCTTCAGCGCTAAATAAAACAGCCTGACCAGTGCTGATTACAAGGTTGTTTTCAGGTGATGTGATAACCGCTGTAGGTGCTTCGTTCATAATCTTCTCACCCATCGCAGGAATCAAAATCTCAGTTACAAGCGTGCCACCCAGCACTAGCAGTATCGTGACCAGAAGCGCTGCCTTTCTCCCGCCGCCGAGTTTTTTCACAATCATGTCATCGAACGAGAACCGCCCGGTATGGCCGTGTTTTATGACCATGTCCTTCACAAGACTCAGCTCCTCGGAAGTCAGCGTGTACATCTCAGCTTTCAGGCGCCGGATCACGTCTTTTTCAAGGTCTTTAAGCTGACTGTACTCCTTTTTTTCAGACAGGTTTTCAATGAGTTTTACCACTGTGTCTTCAGTTAGCTCTTTTTTCAGGCTGAGCTCAACTGCGAGAGGTGCTTTTTTCTGAGACTCAGAACCCTCCATCTGCAAGTCTATCTTTGTTCCGCATGCTAAACAGAACTTTGAGCCCTTCGGAATCTCTGCTTTACAGTTGGAACATTTCATTACACCACACCATCATGAGCCTGTGATCGGTTTTATATTTTCGGGCGAAGGACAGATACCTCAGACAAGACTTACCCAACCAGCTCGTCAAGCCTTTCACCAGCCTCAGGGGACACTCCCACGGTGACAACGATTTTAAACTTATTCTGCTTCAGAAACTCTTCTGTAACCTCTGGAACCACATCGCCGCTTACATAGACAATGGGCGCGTTGTAATAATATGCAACGATCAGCGTTGTTGCATCAGGTGCAAGACCGTCTGTCACAACTACCACATCTGATTCAGACTCTGAAAGCAGGGCTTCACCAATGAGAACCGCGGTTTCATATCGGTCAACACCTCCGATTCGCAATGCTCCGGGAAGCAAATCCTCAACTCCAGTCGATACTGCTTCAGGCCCGCCGGCAACAATCACAGAAGCTGCGCCAAGCCTTGAAATAGCATCAGAGGATGCCTGTGGAAGTGACTCCGGCTCGGTGAGCAGAATAGGAATACCAAGAATCTTGGCATAAGATGACGCTGCAAGCGAGTCCACACCGAGATCACCCCGTGTAAGGACAACCCGCTCGGCGCCAGAGCTGTATTTAGACATCGCTTTTTCAGAGGCAAGGGTATAAACATCACCCTCCAGGCCGGTGAGCTTGTAGGGATAGAGTACAGGGTTCAATTTATCGGCATATTTCATAGGTGCCCAGTGTATGCCAAGCGCTGAAAGCGGTCCTCGAAGTGAGACCGGTGAATCAACAAACTCGTGCCAGAAATAGTTGAACTGCCGGATGAGCCCAAGATAGTTCGCGTCAGAGGAGACAAGGTTTATGAGGTTGGATTTCGCACCCTGAAGCCCGATAATCTGTGGTATCGAACTATCACCATCGGAATCCGAAGGCGTGGAAACATCGGCCCCGCCGCCTGCTACAACCGCGCCTCCGCCGTAGACGCTTGCCGAAACACCGTAGACACTGAAATGCGAGATATTTGCAAAGGCAAATCCCAGGTAAACACCGACTGCGGTTTCATTCACCCCATTGTCAAATACCAGAGGGCCCAGAGGCTCATAGTCCGCGCCTTTTACAAGTGGATGCCATGTGCTGTTTGACTTGTTATACCAATATATCTTAACTGATGAAATGTTGAAGTCGCCGGTTCCGTTATAGACGCCGTCGCCGTCCAGATCCAGGTCCTCTGATTTAACATAGAGTTTGAGAATTGCAG
>BDTI01000156.1 GCA_002923215.1 archaeon BMS3Abin16
GTCCACCTGCAACCCCCACGAATAAAACTATATGGGGAGTAAAACGTTGAATTGCCCTTTCAACCTCTAAAGAGGCGATAGGATTTCCCGGACCAATTTCACAAATATAAACCATCCATGATCCATTGGAACATGAAAAATTCCCTAGTTCGTAAACCGTTCCCTTATGAATAACTTCTTCAAGTTCAGCTAAATGATTGCGCACCGCTTTATATTCTTCAGAAAGTGAAGTAACTATGACTGCACATGATTCAGAAAGGATACTATTACACATATTCATATATCAAGACTTACTCAGTTAAACTTCAATTTTGATTAGAAACAAAAGTATAAAAACATTTCATTTAATTTTTAGCAATTACAATTATTTCTTTAAAAAGGATTAATATACATTCAAATCACTTATATCCAACTGTTCTATCAGCCTCCTATCACAAGCGTTGAGTTAGTATCTTTTTTGAAGAAACCATTTATCTATCATTCCCAATTCGTTCAAATATACTTTCCATCGATAACTAATGGTCCATTTCTAGCTCTGCAAACCAGTCTCAATAAATATTTATTATTTCTTAAGATATTTAAACGCATCATACTTCTTATCTTCCTCAGGGAAAAGTGAGAAAGCCGTCTAAAAAATAATATCATTTAAAACATGGTGATGTTAGTTTACACTTTAGCTACTTCTGCTTAACTTGAAACGGTTGCGACAATCTTTTGAGAGTCCACAAGATTCCGTTTCAGACCGAGCTTTTTGGCTTCGATTCCAAATGCGAGTCCCATAAGTTGTGTAAAATAGAGAATTGGGAGATCGAGCTTTTCGCCCAGGTGTTTTTCAACAGCCGCCTGCTTGCCGTCCAGGTTAAAGTGGCACATTGGGCAGAGCACAGCCACACAGTCTGCGCCAAGACTCTTCGCCCTCTTCAAAATGTCACCAGTAAGCTTCAGCGCCACCTCTTCCTTTGTCATGACAACGGCCCCGCCGCAGCACCTGGTCTTCAAGTCAAAATCCAAAACATCTGCCCCCACGCTTTTCAGGATATTGTCCATTACAGTCGGCCGCTCCGGATTTTCATATTCCATGAACTGAGGCGCCTTCACAATAAGACAGCCGTAGTAGGGCACGACCTTCAATCCCTCAAGAGGTTTTACAACCCTGGACTTCAGCTCCTCAGATTCAATGTCATTTGCAAAGACATCGGCAAGATGCCTGATCCGATTCTTCCCAGAATATTCAAGGCCTTCCTCCTCTCTTAAGACGCGGTTTACTGTTTCATTAAGCTGCACGTCGTCTTTCAACACATGCGCAGCTTTACGGAGCTTGTGAAAACATGCGTTACATGGAGCGACTACGTCCAATTCCTTTTTTTCAGCGATTGCCAGGCTTCGAGCAGGAAGCGCAACCGAAGTCGCCCGACTCATCGTTCGAATAGCGGTTGCACCACAGCAGTTCCAATCCTCAATCTCAACAAGACCTATTCCAAGAGTGCGGCACACCTCCCGCGTTGACATGTCATATTCCTTAGCTGTTGCTTCAAGCGAGCAGCCAGGAAAATATGAATATTCCTTCATTCGCCTTCAGCCTCCTTGATACGAGTCATCATCTTCGAAACCTTCCCTGGGTTTTTGATCCTGTGGGGGAGGATGGGCAGCTTACCGTGACGAAGCATCTCAATGCCCAGGGGAAGATCAGAAATGACTCTACCCACTCCGATGGAAAGCCCGTATCGCAGGCCCAGCTCAGGCTCGAACAAACGGCCGTGTTCTTCAAGTGTCTTTGCAAAGGCGCGGTAGAAGTTGCGCTCCTTCTTCTCAGGGCTTGCTCCTTCTCTCATGGCTGTGTTTTTAAGAACTGTCATGATCTCCGGGATGTTCACGCCGCCTGGGCAGCGGGTGTAACAGGTGTTACAGAAAGAGCACACCCAGATAGTGTCAGAGGCAAGCGCTTTTTCCCGCTCTCCTGTTTGAAGCATTCTGATAATGTCTCGCGGCGGATAGTCCATCGCAAATGCGACTGGACAGCTTCCGGTGCAGGTTCCGCATTGAAGGCATGTAATCTTGTCTTTAAGCTGATTACTCACTTCAGCTATAAAGTCAGCCCTTCCATCCTCCCAGAGATGCGCGTCTACATCCATCTTTAACACTATCTTATTTGTAAAATAATGTATAAATATGTAACCCTTCCAAATGATACATTGTGAGGCATGAGTCTAGAGTTTTAAATAGGGAACATGGATTATTATGGCTGGAAGTGATGACAGCGGTTCAGGCGGTAAACCTGCTCAAGGTCCAGGGCGTTGGTTTAGTGCAATGAGAGCGCAGAACATATTTTCGCTGCATTTTACCGGCCTTTTTTGATAGTGTGCCAGACCTGGCCCAAGCTGATTCCGCCATCCCCTGGTGGAGCCTGTGTCTGTGTGTAAAACTCAAATCCCTCGGATTTCACATGGCGCTCGATCTCAGTAACTATCGCATTGTTATACGCAACTCCGCCGGAGACCCCGATAGCCTTAACGCGGTTCTGCCTGCCACATTTAACAGCCAATATTGCAAGACCTCTTGCAAGCGTGTTTTGAATCGATGCGGCGATATCTGCTTTTTTACAGTCTGACTCTAGAAACTCAACCGATTCTTTGAGCATTTTTCCTGTTTCAAATATCTCTCTTCCCTGATGTTTTGAAAATCGGATGGGCAGTTCAAACACTGGCTTTCCCTTGTCTGCCAGAGCTTCAAGCTTCATGGCCGGTTCCCCCTCATAGGTCCGTTCCCAGCAGACTCCAAGTAGCGCTGCCGCAGCGTCTAAAACCCTGCCCGTGCTTGAAGTAAAGGGTGTGTTGAAACCACTGCGAAGCTGTTTTAAAACAAGGTCAAGCTCGCCATCTCTAAATGCATCTCCCCTATGCCTTGCCAAAACACTTTTCAACTCCTCTTCCGAGTAGTGAGAATGAAGTATTCCGGCAAGCATCCGAGCCGGGTAGACTGCTGCAAGGTCACCGCCGGGCATGGGCTGGGGCTCAAGCGATGCAGAGCGAGTCATCCCACCCTCATCTACGCAAATAACCTCACCACCCCACACACTTCCATCTAATCCGTATCCAGCTCCGTCGAGAGAGAGGCACACCACCTCGTCAAGACGGTTTTCAGCCATAAGCGACGAGGCATGTGCATAGTGGTGCTGAACCTCAGAGAGTGGCGTGCCAAATCTATCTGCGAGCTTTCTTCCAAGGGCGCGCGTGGCGTAGCCAGGGTGCATGTCGATTACAATTCGATCAACCGATTTCGTCCCTGTCAGCTTGAGAAGCCGATTTACCGCTGACTCCAGAAATTCAAGGGTCCTGAGCTTTGTCGTATCTCCGATGTACTGGGTGAGAAAGGCCCGATCCCCTTTGAGCAGGCACCCAGTTACATTCAGTTCCGCGCCCAGGCCCAAGACCACTTCCCCGCTTTCTTTTTCGAGTTGAATAGGCTCTGGAACATATCCACGCGACCTCCGAATAAACGCCGGTCGGTCTCCTACAACCCTGATCACCGAGTCGTCCACCCGATTCAGGATTTGACGGTTGTGCACGAGACAATAATCTGAAAAACTAGATGCAACCACCTCCTCTGCCTCTGTGAACATGGGCTCGCCAGGAAGGTTCGCGCTTGTCATGACAAAGCCATCGGCATCTGTATAATTGAACATCATGTGGTGAAGCGCAGTGTAGGGGAGCATGATTCCGATGTTATCCAGTCCAGGGGCTACAAGTTCCGGGGCAACGCTTTTTTTCTGAACAGCCACAATCGGCCTTCGAAGCGATGTGAGAAGCCTTTTTTCAATCTCACTGAGACTGGCAAATTTGCTGGCAGCCTCAAGCCCACGCACCATTATTGCGAAGGGTTTTTCAGGCCGGTTGAAACGCCGGCGAAGCCGCTGGACAACAGTGTCATCGAGAGCAGATGCAAGGTGTGTTCCGCCCACGCCCATGACGGCGACGATGCGGCCTTCATCCAGTTTTCCCACGGCCGCCTCAACAGGATTTATCACATCCACCAGCTTTGAGCCATAGTAGAGGTGGTAGCTGGGTCCGCACGCGGGGCAGCAGGTGGGTTCAGCGTGAAACCTGCGGTCAACCGGATCTTCATACTCCCGCTTGCACTCGCTGCACATGGGAAAGTCCGTCATCGATGTGTTCACCCTGTCATAGGGGACGGTCTCGATTATCGTGTATCTGGCCCCGCAGTCCACACACACCGTGAAGGGATAGCCGTACCGCGGATTTGAAGGGTCATTTATCTCAGCGAGGCAGGTTTCGCAGATGCACACGTCAGGCGGGAGAACCGACCCCGACCCACCGGCTGAGCTGCTCTCAACAATCTTAAAGGCCTGTAAATCCTTCTCATCAGTTGGCTGGACTGAAACATTATCGATTCGCGCAAGTGGCGGCGCATCCCTCTCCAAGCCAGCCAGAAAATCGTTTATTTCTTCGCCCCCGCCGACAGCAAGTATTTCAACACTGTTCCCCATGTTCTTAACATATCCGGTGATACCAGTTTTTTTGGCCAGCCGATAAACAAAAGGACGAAAGCCGACGCCCTGCACAATACCTGTAACCTCGATACGGGCGCCTCTCATCTAGCACACCCTGGGCACAGGGTCACCCACAGGCATCTCCATGATTTTTTTGCCGCCGATAGAGGTCTCAAGGATCACCTGGCCCTGATACTCTTCTATGACCTCGCCGCATATCCGGGCGTCTTTCCCCACAGGTGTGGACTGAACAGCATCAAGCACGGCCTCAGAATCCTCTGCCTTAACGCCGAAGACGACTTTGCCTTCATTGGCCACGATAAACGGGTCTATACCCAGCATCTCAGACGCCGAGATAACCTCATCACGAAGGGGCACATCCTCTTCACGGATCAAAACTCCCACGCCTGACTTGCGTGCGAACTCGTTCAAGGCAGCTGCAAAACCTCCGCGCGTAGGATCCTTCATGGCATGCACAGTTCCGGCTGAAAGCGCGGCTTCAACCATAGGCCAAACAGCTGCTACATCAGATTCAAGGGTTGTGTCAAAACCGAATCCCTCTCGAAAGGACATGAGCGAAATCCCGTGGTCGCCGACTGAACCTGAAATAATTATTTTATCACCCATCTGCAGTCCGTTGTCGCGAACAAGCTTTTCACGTTTAGTTATCCCAAGGCCGGTTGTGGTGATCACGATCTTATCGAGAGCCCCAGCCTCCATCACCTTCGTATCACCTGCTATAAGCGACGCACCAACCTCGGCACATGACTCGTTCATGGAAACAAGTATCTGCTCTAAATCGCTGATGAGAAAACCCTCCTCAATTATGATGCTGCTTGTGAGCGCAACAGGCCGTGTGCCCATAACGGAGACATCATTCAGCGTTCCGCAGGCTGCAAGTCTGCCGATGTCGCCGCCAGGGAAAAATATGGGTTTAACGGTGTGACCGTCAGTTGAAACCACAACCTCGAATTCTCCAACTGTGAGGCTGGCGCCGTCATCCAGATCACTCAGCCCCACAGCCCCGACTTCATCCATTTTAAAATTCTTTAAAATAGATTCTGAAAGAAGCCTGTCCATAAGCTCACCACCGGCGCCGTGCGCCATAGTTATCCGCTCTTCACTTCTCAAACCCAAGCCTCCTAACTCATAACCATCCAAATATAATCAGCTACTATTAGATATAAAGTTTAGTCCAGTTAGGATTTATTCCATAAACGTACCCTAACTGAATTACGATTTAGTTCCGGAACATTTTTTTCGACCTGAAGTATATTTATCCTCCAGTCTTTAGGTTTTCCACGCATTCCCCCGATTAAAGGATAAAGGCAATCAATAACTGATTTAACTCTTCCTGTAGCAATATCTCCAATATTTATTTTATCATCTCCAAATTGGAGGCGGACTACAAAATTATTAACATTTCTGGGTGACTTAATTCTATTTAATGAATCAAGCCATGTTGGGATTTCTGGATCAGTAGCGCTGTGCGGTAACTTGCCGTTGAAAACATCGTCAAAAAATGGATTTCCAAGTTCACTTGTCATTTCATGATTTGTTGTTGATTCCATTAATAATTCCAAACCGCTTTCTTTACCCTCTATCTTTTCTGCATTCCACCATTTTAGGTTTGGTCGCCTTCCTCCAATCCAACCAAGTTTATTAATTATTACTGAAAATGCTGGTTCGCATAGATTGTCAACGTCAAGTGGGTGGTTTAGTGGGGCTAAGGTATGTAAAATAAACTTCAATTTCATTCCAAAAAATTTTTCTCCATAAACTGAGGGGATTGACTTCTCGATTTGCTGTTTCCAAGGGACTTCATTTTTTGTTGCAAAAGTCGCAGGAGTTCCAGAAATCCAAAATTTCATACGATTATTCATTTTCGCCCTCATCTACACTTTTATAATGCAAACTAGATTAAAAAAGCTTCTCACTTCCCGGTCAAGTTTACTTAAGCTCAATATCCTTTATCACTATACCAATTCCATTTATCTTCAGGTTTGGGCTGTAACATGCGGGGCAGATTGGGATGCGATCCACCATTGTCTTTTCCTCGGATTTTCCGCAGTCCAGACATTCAACGAGGCCGGGTTTAAGTGTGATCTTCAGCTTTATGTCTTCAAGCGCTGTATCCTGCGATGCTACGTCAAAGCATAACTCTAGTTCTTCAGCGTCAAGTCTTGAATCCGGCCCCATCTCCACCTCAATCGATTTGACGGTTCTCCCCTCTTTTTCAGCCGAAGCCAGGGCAGCTTCAACAATCTCCTTTGCAGCCGGTATACCATGCATAAAACACATCACCTCCTTGCAAAATTCATTTTATCTTCACAATCCCGCCGTACCGATAGGCGATGTTGCAGGTGCCCTCGTTTGAGACCATGCAGGCGCCCAAAGGGTTTTGCGGTGTGCACAGTGATTTGAACTTCTCGCAGTCCTGCGGCTTTGCAAGCCCTCGCAGAATCTTTCCGCAGAGCGGGCAGTCCACCCCACAGGCCTCACCGGATTTTGCCAGTTTCAGATCAAACCTCTTCACCGCGTCGAAATCACTGTACTCCTCTTTGAACGCATAGGTTGAATCTGGTATCACTGGAAAACCACGCCACACTTCATCTTTAACAGTGAAAACCTTGTCAAGCACCTCTTGCGCCCGCAGATTCCCATCAAATGTTACGCTGCGCATGTACGCGTTTTCCAGCCTTCCCGGGCCATCTTTTATCTGGCGGCAGATCATAAGCACAGCAAGCAGAATGTCCACAGGCTCAAACCCGGCGATCACCTGGGGCGCGTGGTATTTCTCATCCAGCGGAATCCATGCTTTCTCGCCGATAATCGTTGACACATGCCCCGGCTGTATCAAGCCAGATATCTTTGACTCGCCCAGCGCGAGCAGAAAGTCCACAGCCGGTGGTGTGAGCCTGTGGCTGCAGAGAACGCTGAAATTATCCGGCGGGCTGTCAAGCAGGACGTGGGCTGTCATAGGCGCAGTGGTTTCAAGTCCGATTGCGAAGAAGACGACTTCTCTATCCGGATTCTGCCTTGCTATCTCAATCGCGTTTTCAGGGCTATACACGATTCTGCAATCCCTGCCCTCAGTTTTTTTCTGTGAGAGCGACCCCTTCGTCCCAGGCACCCGCATCATATCTCCGTAGACAGCTACAATCACACCCTGCTCTGCAAGCTCCACCGCAGCATCGATCTCACTTGTGGGTGTTACACACACCGGGCAGCCAGGCCCAGGCACGATCTCAAGCCCCTCAGGCAGGAGGCTGCGAATCCCTGAACGTGTGATAGACTGCTCATGGGTCCCGCAGACATGCATAATCGTCGCTTCAACCCCAGTCTCAGAAATCTTGTCAACGATTCGCCCTGCAAGCTCCCGCCCCCTAAACATCCTGTGAAGACTCGCGTCCACCACCCAAGGTCACGCTCCCTCAAGCACTTCGTTTATAAGTCGCAGCGACTCCTCAGCCTCGTCACGGGTCATCTTTTGAATCGCATATCCCACGTGCACGATAACATAGTCCCCTGCCTTCAGATCAGGTATGAATGCGATGTTCACTTTGGACTGTGTACCGCCAAAATCAACTGTCGCATGCTCACCCTCCATCTCAACAATCTCCCCCGGGATTGCAAGGCACATAAATTATATCTTCTCCTCATGTCATATATTATTTTATTGCTCATTTCTTGAAAAATTATATATTGGTGGATTGGGCATAAGTGTTTTGGAGGTCAAATGTTTTGGCATGTTCACTTTAGGGGTGGTGTAAATATCGATTGAGGTTATTCCTAAAACTGCTGTCATCCCAATTGAGCAATATCACAACCGGCTTTGCGAGCCAGTAGTTTCAGTTGGCGATAATGTGTTAACAGGTGATGTCATCGCCCGGAGCAGTGACTCGACAGTTCCGCCTGTGCACGCGTCGATTTCCGGGGCTGTAAGCGAGATTAGCATGCGCAGCCATCCCTTCGGCCACAGCAGTAAGTGTGTTGTTATCACCTCTGACGGCAAAGACAGATGGGTCAAGTCAACCGTTGCCCAGGGGCTGCAGCAGGATATACTTGAAAAGGGGATTATTGAATCCTACGGTCTGCACCGCCTCGACATGGATCGGGGCGCTGACACAGTGATACTCAACGGAACCGACCACCGGCCCTATGTCTTCGTGGATAAGGCGATAATGCTTGAAGAACGGGAGAGTGTTATTGTAGGCTTAAATCTGCTCATGGAAGCAGTAGGCGCGAAACATGGTGTTATAGGCATCAATGCATCGGATATCAACTTGATAGATGCCATGCGTCATGAGGCAGTTGGCCGTGATATCGAGATTGTGGGCTTGAAAAAAGAGTATACCCGTGGTATGAGCAGGCTTCTTTCACGGGATCTTTCGCGCCAGCTTAAAAGCAGGTTTAAAAGAGCGATTGTCAGCCGTGTGCCCACAGCCCGCGCTGTTTATCAGGCAGTCGAGCTTGGACGGCCTTTTGTGGAATCTTATCTCTCAGTCTACGGAGCCGCTGAAACCGCTGCTGTCAGGGCACGAATCGGCACGAGCTTTCAAGAAGTTGTGGGCGCGCTTGGCGGATACAAAGGGACTCCACGGCAGATTGTTATGAACAGCCCTATGACAGGGGTTGCGCAGCATACTGATGAGGTGTCTGTAATTCGGGCGACCTACGCGCTCATGATTGACTATGAGGTTCCAATTGAGGAGCCGGCTCCATGTATTCGCTGCGCCCAGTGTGTGGATGTGTGCCCGGTGAGCCTGCTACCTAATATGCTCGGCCTATACTCTCGAAAGGGTAAGTTTGCGGAGTGCCGCAGCTATCATGCCCGTGCATGCATTGAATGCGGCTACTGCTCATATGTATGTCCGTCGAAGATACCGCTTATGCAGCTTATACGACATGCAAAAGAAAACCTGGGGGCAGGGACTTGAAGCTTGTTGTCTCACCGCCGCCGTTCATCAAAAAAAAGCGCACAACAAGTAAGGTGCTCTGGAGCGTTGTAATCGCCCTATTGCCGCCGGTTGTAGCTGCGGTCTATTTATTTCGACTTCCAGGTTTACTTGTCCTTTTAACTTGTGTAGCATCATGCGCGCTCACAGAGGCTGCGGTGAACCGGGTAAGCGGCAAAAAAATACATATTCCACTGGCGCCCACGCTGATAACCGGAATTATCCTGGGGCTTCTCCTGCCGGCGAAGACTCCGCTTTGGATACCCTTTATCGGAGGAGTGTTCGCAATCGCAATCGCAAAAGAGGCCTTCGGCGGACACGGCTCAAACATCTTCAATCCTGCAATCGCAGCATGGGTTTTTCTCATGATCTCATGGGCTACTGACACGCTCACACAGCCTATCACATTCTATGATTTTGGAAGTTTTCTATTGAACCGGCAGGCTGAGCGTCTTGTTGAGGCATCCCCTGCTTTTGTGCTCCTTGGCGGTATGTTTCTCTTTCTAACACGACTCATCAAACTCGATGTGCAGGTGGGATTTCTACTCGGCGTTTACCTTCCACTGACACTACTGAGAGCGCCATTTGCACCATGGTTCAGCGGGATATTCATCCTTATATTGTTCTTCGTAATCACCGATCCTGTGACCTCGCCGATCACTAAGCGGGGCCGCCTCATCTTCGGACTTGGCTGCGGACTCCTGGTCGTGCTTTACTCCAGGTTCGCAAACCTTGAAGACGGGCTTGGGCTTGCAGTGCTGCTCATGAACGCCCTTGTCCCGCTCATCGACAGATTCACAAAGCCGCGGCCGCTTCTTCTGGAGGGGATGAATGTCTAAGAACGCGGCTGGACCAATTGGAATTATTGGGAGGCTCACAGTCACGCTCCTGATATCAGTCACCATCCTCACAGTATATTCAAACGCAGTCGGAAACATGGGTGTTTCAGGTGGCGACCCGGTGGCAAAGGCCTTTTCAAAAATTTTCCCTGCTGCATCGGAATTCAAACCTGTTTTTGATGAAAAAAATAACACCCTCTATTATGAAGCTTACACAGCTGAAGGAGCGCTCATAGGATACGCCTTTTCACAAACCGGCAGGGGCATGTGGGGCGACATCCAGATTGCCGGCGGACTGGACCTCAATTTCAAACTCATAGGCCTATCAGTTATCAAGCAGAGTGAGACGCCGGGTCTCGGCGCGCGGATCGTGGAACCCCAGTTTCTCGATCAGTTCAAAGGGCTGGCGGCAGAGGATGTGAAACTCGAAAAATACGGCGGCAAGGTTGACGCAATCTCAGGCGCATCGATCTCTTCAAAGGCTGTAACAGAAATCATCAGATCAGAGATGAAGCGCATTACACCTATGCTGGAGGCTAAAGGATGAGTAGCGCGCCCCTTGAATTTGAAAAAGGCCTCTTCACAAAGCACCCGATCTTTCATATGACACTCGGCCTTTGCACAGCGCTGGCAGTAAGCATCCTAGTTGAAAACGCCATAGCAATGGGGCTTGCCACAATATTCGTTCTAGTCTCATCAAACCTTCTCATATCCCTTCTGAAAGATCAGATCCCCAAAGAGATAGAGCTTCCCACATTCCTCGTAATCATCGGCGCCTTCGTGACATTTACAGAAATCACTCTCAAAGCCTTTCTACCCCAGATTCATAAGGCACTTGGAATTTATCTTCCACTCATCGCGGTGAACTGCATAGTCCTTGCAAGGGTGCAGTCATTTGCAGCGCGGACCACGCCGAAAAAAGCTGTTGCCGACGGCTTGGGCATGGGCATAGGCTATGCATACGGGATACTTATCATATCATTTATCAGAGAGCTTTTTGGCAATGGAAGTATCGTCATCCTCGGAAGGTCGATTTTCTCCTGGGGCATTCCTCCGACAGAGCTATTGGTCCTGCCGCCGGGCGGGTTTATCGTTATGGGCCTGCTACTCGCTGTTTTCACACATATTGAAAGGAGGCGTCAGCCGTGACCACGCTTTTTTCAGTCTTCATGCAAGGCGTCTTTTTGAACAACTTCATCCTCGTAATGTTCCTCGGACTTTGCAGTTTCTTCGGCGTGTCAAAAGAAACGAAAAGCGCCCTTGGAATGAGCGCAACAGTCACATTTGTACTCGCAGTGACAACACCAATGACGTGGCTCATCTACTACTACATCCTTGAACCGCTAAAGGTAGAATATCTCTGGATTGTAGCATTCATACTTGTAATCGCAACCTATGTGCAGAGTGCTGAGTTTATCATCCGTAAAAAAAGCCCAAGCCTCTACCGTGCGCTTGGAATATATCTCCCGCTGGTCGCATCAAACTGCGCAATCCTCGGTGCAGCGTTACTCATAGTATCCTGGCGCTACACATTTGTTGAAAGCATAGTCTTCGGAGTGAGCGCAGGACTTGGCTATTCAATGGTTCTACTCATTATGTCAGGCATCCGTGAGCGGCTTGAACTATCAGAAATCCCACGTGATTTTCAGGGTGCACCCATCGCGTTTATCGTGGCAGGCATACTGTCAATGGCGTTTATGCACTACTTCGGGGTGTTTGTCATATGAGCACAGTCGCTGCAATCGCGGCGCTCAGCGCCTTAGGCGCGGTCTGTGGAACCGGGCTCTACTATTTCAGCAGGCGATACGCAACTGAAATGGATGAACGCGTGGACCAGGTGCTGGAAGTTCTGCCCGGAGCTAACTGCGGGGCCTGCGGATATGGGAGCTGTGAAGGACTGGCCGTTGCAGTTGTCAAGGCTGTTGATGAAGTGAAGAGGATACCCAGATGCATCTTGGGAGGGGAGGGTGTGGCATCTGAGATTGACGGAATCCTTGGAATCGAGGCGCAGCGGCCTGAAAAAGAGATTTCACGGCGGCGCTGCAGCGGCGGCGCGCGATGTCAGGACAGGTTCAAGTATGTTGGAATCGATGACTGCCGAGAGGTGATCTTCCTATCAGAGGAAGGTGATAAAGCCTGCACCTACGCCTGTGT
>BDTI01000157.1 GCA_002923215.1 archaeon BMS3Abin16
CCAACCTCCAAGTTAAGTGAAGCTACTTTCTCACTCAAATCTTCCTGATAAAAAACAAAGAGTCCTGATTTAGAAGATGAAAGCGATCAAATCCCCGTGTAAAACTGAGATTATAAATCCCAGTGTGAGAAATACGACGAAGGGGAGAGCAGGTGTAGCCCATATCCGGCCTGTGTCCTCTGTCTCTCCAAGCTCCACTTCCCGTGCGTTTATGAACAGCTGTCCCTCGTCGAGCACAGTTTCAAATTTGCCGAGGTCTTTTGAATCCTTTTGATATGCGATGAAAAGCCTGAGAAAATCACGGGCGGAGCGCACACCACGGAGTTCGCCAAGGTTTCGCAGGAAAAACGCGATTGGCACGAGCAGAGATACGATGATTGCGTTTGAAAAGACCGTCAGGAAAAAGGCGGGCAGGACATATGTTCCCGGCGGTAGTGTGGGAAACATGGCACCCAGGCCGATGAGAAGCTTGGCGTCGCCGCCGCCCATCAGACCGAGGTAGTGAATCGAGACTGCGAAGACAACGGCTATTCCAAGTATGATTGCAGCAGTGATTAGCAGGGCCAAGCTCTTTGACGCGGCTAGATCAACGATAAGCAGAATGAGCCCAAGCCCTGTCATGCTCTGCCAGGCGAGGCGGTTTATCTCCCGCGATCGCAGGTCGAGAACCGATGCATAGATGAGCAGGACCAGAGTCGCTGTTATTCGAAGGTCAAGGGTTGAGACCATACCCTCTCTGTTCTCTCTTGGCAATATAAAAATGATGGTTAGATCCGGCCATCTTTCTTTGCGTCCATCAGTGTTTCCTCATATTTTGATGGGCACTTGGCAAGGAGCTTGTGCGCCACCACTTTGTCAGGTGTGGCGAGGATTCCGATGACTGTTATTCCCACGCCGGGTTTGAATGTGCCCGGCACATCACCTGTATATACTACGTTTACTGTTGCGTTTCCGTCGCTAAGCTGGAATTCAAATGTGTTAGGCCCTGTCTGCTCCCATGTTCCGTCGACGATTACGCCTACGACCTGCACGCTTCGATTCAAGTATTCATTGGGCGCCGCTGTTACTTCGCTAACAAATTTCAAGGGATTGAGAAAGCTTCCAATACTGTTTATGCTCGCAAATAAAAGTATGATTACAACAACTATTCCAAGCGCTAGTTTTACCTTCTTTTTCTCCTGCCGATTCAACGTGATTTCACCTTTATTTAAGCCGTTTTTCGATTGCCCTGACTTTGGAGTCAAGATACCCTGTGTAGAGTATGAAGCTTGTCCAAAGGATTGCGGCAACCGCCATTATACTATTAAACTCGTTCATAATTCACCACTAAAAACTTTTTGAGACCCTTCTTCAAGGCTGTCGATTTTCACTGTGAGCCAGAGCAGATATATGTAGAGCGCGAGAAAACTGGTCATAAGGGTCATGAATAATATGAGCCCGCTTCGGTCAAGGCTGAATCCTGTGCTCTGCGCCGTGTCATAAAGCGCGGGATGATTGGAGAGCCAGATGGTTGTAGAAATATGTGTAAGCGGCACACCCACGAATCCGAAGATGCCCAGAACTGCGGAGAGTCTGGCCCGTGTTTCAACGCCGTCCACCGCGCCTCGAAGCGTGAGATATGCGGCGAGTGTGAACCATAGAAATAGGCTGCTTGTCTGCCGTGGGTCCCAGTTCCAGTATGCGCCCCAGGCGAGGTTTGAAAATATCGCGCCGTTAATGAGCAGAATCGTTGTGAAGACCAGTCCAAGTCTTGCTGAGCTTGATGCAATCCGATCCCACTTCATGTCTTTTGTCTTCAGATAAAACGCTGATCCAAGGAGAACAACTGTAAAGGCAATGTATGTAACAGCGGCTGCTTCCATCGAAAAAAAGAATATTTTGTAGCCGTTGCGCATAGGGTCGCCAGGATACCTGAGCAACTCTTCTTTCAATGGGCCGAGCCCGAATAAAACTTTATACATGGCTGCAAGAACTACTATCCAGAGTGTTCCCAGGAATACCTGTGCATGTTTTCGCTCAAACTTCACTATTCATTCCTCTACGATGTATTCAAAGAGTATGCTTGCCAGAACCGCCATAATTGCCACATAGAAAACTATGAGTTTAACCTCGCCTATACTTAATAAATTTACCCCAGCTATCATGACCTTGCGAAGCGAGATAATTGTGAGAATGATAACCGGTAGCAGCAGGGGGAGCACGATTATTTGCAGCACAAGCTCGCGGCTTTTCGCGTTCATTACCAGGGCGGACATAAATGAACCTACAACGACAAATGCAATGTTTCCAAGCGCCAGCACGATGAACGCGTCAAGCGCGCTTCCCGCTATGTTGTAGTTGAAGAGCACGATAAAAAGTGGGAAGGCAATCAGCTGGATTCCCAGCATCAAAAGGAGATTGTAGAATGTTTTTGCATAGAGGATGTCTTCTGTAGATACCGGCGCGAGTAGCAGACCTTCAAGTGTCCCAGTCTCTTTTTCTTTGATAAACGCACGTGAAAGTCCGAGCATGCCTGTGAATATGAATACAAACCAGAGCAGGCCCGGCCCAACCTCAGTTAGAGCGGGTGAAAAAGGATCGGCTGCGAAGTTAAACATAAGCAGCGAGATAAAGGAGAATAGAAACATGAAGTTGATTGTTTCTTTGCCGCGCAGCTCAGATTTCAAGTCTTTACAAACTATCCGGTAGATGAGCAGGGGGTTCATCTGCCCATATCCTCAAATATTTTTTCAAGCACAGGCTGCGGAGCCTTTAGATCAACACTGGATGTGACAACGCCTTTTTTGAGTATCACTCCGTTTTCGCAGAGACCAGCCGCCTCCTCCAGATAATGGGTTGTAAGTAGAATCGTTTTACCCCTTGATTTCAGCCTGTCAACAAGGGTGTAGAAATTATTTCTAGACTTGTGGTCAAGGCCGGATGTAGGCTCGTCGAGAAGCAGGATTTTCGGGTCGTGAAGAATCGCCCTGGCAATTGACAGGCGCTGTTTCATGCCACGGGAAAAATTGCCAACCGGGTCGTGCGCCCGACTATCGAGGTTTACAAGTTTGAGAAGCTCCGGGATATCTGGATTTGACTCATAGAGCCCTGCGTAGAACTCAAGGTTTTCCAAAGCGGTCAACTCATCATAGAGATATGGGTTGTGGGAGACCACGCCTATCTGACGCTTAGCATCCTCAGGCTCCACTGTAACATCTATATTGTTGAGCAGCGCCCGACCCGACGTGGGTTTAAGCAGGGTTGAAAGAATCCGTATAAGCGTGGTCTTCCCGGCTCCGTTTGGACCGAGAAGCGCGAAGGACTCGCCGGATTTTATGTGGAGGTTAATCCCATCAAGCGCTGTGAAGTTGTTGAACCTCTTGGACAGCTCCTCAACTCGAATCATGGGGTTTTATAGCCTATAAGAGTATAAATATCTTTTAGATGCTTTATGCCCACAAGTTTTGAGCGCCTTGTCTATGAAAAAACACGTGAGATACCGCGGGGCAGGGTCGCAACATATGGCGAGATTGCACGGGTGATTGGCAGGCCCGGCGCGGCGCGAGCCGTGGGAAACGCTTTGAACCGTAACCCTCATCCAATAACTGTGCCATGTCACCGTGTTATACGATCTGACATGCACATCGGCGGATATGCAAAAGGAGCTGATGCGAAGAAAGAGCTTTTAATCGCTGAAGGCCTCGAAATTCGAGGCGACCTTGTCATCGGCGTTCCCTGGAAGTTTTAAACTTTTAGATGAGATGAAGAGTTATATGTGAGGATATGCAAAACCTCTGTTTGAATGAATAAGAAATATTTACACCTGCTGCTGCTTCTCATCGTGATGGGAGCGTCATTCGCATGGTTCGTGCCCAAATATGGTCTGATATATGACGGCGGGCTTTATGCTGGAATAGGGTATTCGCTTCAAGACCGCGGCGCCTATGAGTTCAACGCACTCCCAGGCGACGTGCCTCCAGTTTATCCTGTTGTGCTCGCGTTTTTTATCAAAATCTTCGGTGAAAAAGGGATTTTTCTGGCAACACCTATTTTAAGCGCTGTCTTTATTGTGGCAGTCTATTTTCTCTTCGCCCGCGAGCTAGACTTAGATCTCGCATTTCTCGGAGCGCTCCTCGTGTTTTTCAACCCGCCCATCTATTTTTACACGATGCAGGTGGTGCGCGACATCCCGCTCATGACATTTGTCACACTCGCATATCTAATCTATTTTGAGGAGAAGCAAACCCCTCGACGTGACGCAGCGATGGGCGTTTTCATAGCCC
>BDTI01000158.1 GCA_002923215.1 archaeon BMS3Abin16
CAGTTATTAGATAGAACCTCAGCTCCATAGGTTTTTTCCAGTTTTTTCAGCGTCCAAGCACAGAGGAAGAGATCGTCGAAAAAACCCCATTTACCGATGCGCCCCTCAGGCATGGGATCATCTGGATCCACAAAATATGAGAGCACATGGTCAGCGATCTTCCTATCTTTATCTGAAAGGGTAGGGTCTTTTCGAAGCCTCATGAAAAGCTTGAACATCTCTGGAGCCCAGCGGATTATCTCAGAAAACTCTCCATCATATCCTTTCAATTCATCTGATAAGGCGGAGTAGAAACACTCAGCCTCTTCATCGGAAACATCCCAATCGTTTGTCATAGTCAGCCCGATAGTGATTGGACCTGCAATGTATAAAAGGATTACCAACCGAGCAAGCACCGCTCCACACATTTTTTCAAAATAATTTGAAGAGTTGTTTATCTATAGGCCGCGATCAAAAAATATTAAGTGAATGATTATGCTTTGTACTGAGACTTCGAAGTGGGGATGCAGCTCATGCTTCAACCACACACTTATGGCAGGCGCAGACTACTGCTCGATTGTAAAGAAAAAAATTGAAAAACTCAGGGTCTGCCCTGTGGATAACATGGTATACTTCACCAACCTCTAAACAGAAAGCTTCTTTTTTGTTTCATCTTTCGAAAGACAAGATTTAACCTATCTTCACACCTCTATAGTTTTAGAGCTTATGGGGGCCTTCCCACCACCTCCTTTCCACCCAATAACCTTTTCCTTTTCCCCCATAGGCTTCCTCATTACAAAGAGGATGCAGCATGACACGGTTGATATGGTTCTGGCATAAAAAAATAAAAGAAGATAAAAGAAAGAGGAGGGAATCTTTCAGTCAAAGGACGCTTCATCCAGCTCCGAGATATCGATGTCAACGCTTTCAATCTCACGCAGGAAGTCCTCGATCTCAGAGAGCTCAGCTTCAAGGGCGGCTGCATCGTTGTCTGAGATAATATCAGCGGCGAGAGCTTCAGATGCAGCGGTTGAAGCGGGCTTGTCAACGGATTTTTCCGAAACCGAGTTTGTCTTGCCCCCGATGCATCCTGCGAAGACCACACCCAAAACCAGAAAGAAAACCAGAACAGTTTTCGATTTCACAGTCTATTCCTCCGAGTTGAGTCTGCGCATCTCGCGGACAATGTCTTTGAGACCGCCATAGGCTTCTCTGAGATAACGGTTCGCGTCTTTCAGAAACTGATGGCCTTCGCGAAAGAGCTTGTCAGCATCTTCAAGTGAGTCGATTTCGGCAAACTTCGCTTTTGCAGCCTCGTTCTTTTCCTTCGCAAGCTCGATTTTCGAGTTGTAAACATCAAGGAGCTCTTCAAGCTTAGAGGTGTCTTTGCCAGCCTCTTTTAAATCCTCAATCCTTGCATCTACCCGGTCTGAGACGCCCTCACCTTTCCCGATAATACTGTCAAGCCGGGCCGTTAACACCTTGCCGGTGATCTTCTTTACACTCACCCTGCTTTCAAGCCATTTTTCACGAATCTCGCGGGCCGTGCTCAGAAGGTCTTCTTTTGACTCTGCAGATTCAATATCACCTTTAACATTTTCAAGCCATGTGATGTAAGACTGGATTTCTGCAACTACAGTTTTTTTCTCATCATCAGGGAGTGCGCGGGAAACTTCGATTCTGGTTTTCACAACCTCAAGATGAGAGGTCATCGCCTCTGTTGAACGTAGCAGAAATGTCTTCGCCCACTTAAGCCTGACTTCACCGTCGCTTGCGTTTCTTCTCACAGCGATCTTCTGCCGAGCCGAGATAAAGTCTGATCTCGCCTCCCGATAGGCCTGCACATTGTTTTTATATTTCTCCCGAGCCAGTTGATAGCGGTCCACAACCGCTGGAGTGCGCTCACCCCCCTGGGCAAAACCCAAGGGGACTGTTGTAGCGAGCACTAAAAAGACTGCGATGAGCGCTGTATTTCGATTCATATCTTTTTCCTCCTTATATCTCAGTCTTTTTATATTTTATCGACTTCGCCCAGGTCTGCTGCCGCAAGCGGGCTGAGTCCTCTGCCACCCAGGTCTACAAATCCTCTGCCGCATGCACGGAGGTGTCCTTCGCCGCGGATGTAGACAGCGAGCTTTTCGCCTCGCACAGAAATCTTGCCTTTACCACGATAAACAGTCATTTCAGGCGTGATCCTTCGAACTGTTCCATCACCCTCGGTTTCGATTTGGGCGTTGTCTCCGAGCACGACTACGAGGCCTTTGCCCCGAAAGGTTATCTTCCCAGATCCAGCAAGTAGCGCCCATCCCTTGCCTGAGCGGTCCATGCAATTCCCTGTGTGATCCGATGTTTCAAGGGGCTTTGTTTCTTCTGCAAACACTGTTCCAGCACTGATCAGGGCTAGAACGATCATGGCCACAATAGCCACATTTGCTATTTTTCCCATTTTATTTCACCTTTGATTATTTAGTCCTCCGACAGTTTGTCAGAGGCTAAAAGACAGGCTTGCAGACGAATATTTAAGCATGCTTTCACCCAGACTTGACAAATAAGCTTGATAAAGCTTTATTTACCTTTAAACAGCAGGATTCAAAGTCAGATTACTTTACAAAAAGTGTTTTATACCTGCCACACCTAACACAGAGCATGAGGCTAAAACCAGCTGTGACAATACTTCTCATTCTCGCACTGGTCTCAGGAGCAGAGGCAGCGGTTATCACTGGAAATGTCTATGAATGGTCCACGCTGAAACCGATCAACGACGTGATAGTTGAAATCAACACCGTGCCCGCACAATCAATCGTGGTCAAATCCGGAACATACACATTCAACACACCACCCGGCACATATACAATCGAGGCCAAATATTATCGAAGCAACCTGCTCGAATATCACACAACCGAAGAGGTTACAATCACCGGCGACGGCGAGTTCACGCTGGATCTCATCATGTTCCCGGCGCTTGAAGTGGAGGAGTTTTTTGAATCCGATGATCTCTCTGTTGATGAGTTATTCCAAGAAACCCAGCCGACAGACAATACAAACCCACTAATTTTATTAGGCGCTGCCGCTGCTTTCCTGGTTGTCCTCATCGTAATTTATTTCAGATTCACGTCGGAAAAAACTATTTCGACAGTCGCAGATGAAACCATTCCAGAGGACCTGTTAAAGCTTCTCACCCTACTCGACAAATCAGGCGGCAGAACCACGCAAAAAGAACTTCGAAAAGCACTTGACCTCTCTGAGGCAAAGGTCTCACTTATGATAACCGATCTTGAATCGCGGGGGGTTGTTAAAAAGATAAAAAAAGGAAGGGGAAATATAGTTATCAGAAAGGAAGGGAGAGAGTAGGAGTTCCACGCTTACTCTTCACTTTTTGACTCCCACAAAAAAGGGAAAAACCGAGATCAACGCTCCAAAGAACAGGCTTGAAACTGCCACAGAGATATCGCCGGCGCGAAGCCGGTCAATACCTATTGCAACAAAGATCACGCCCACAAACTTGGAGGCCAGGTCTATTCGTTGGTGTATCGGCTCAATGGCTTCCATATACTTGGTTTACCCCCACTATAGTTTGAGAAGCCCCTTCTCAAGAATTACTGCCATCGCACCCATAATCACTGCCTGAAGCAATATGAATATGGCAATCAACGCGCCTTTCTTTCTCCGTCTAATATGCTTGAGCTGGCCTTCGCCGCCGCCCTTATTCCATGTATCATAGAATGGCAGAAAGAGAACCGCTATGCCAATCACCATTGGCGCGAGGAGGCCGACAAACTTTGCAGGTATAAATGGTATATCCCATACCCAGAACCTGACAAAGCCGAATACGGATAGGAGGTACCACTCAGGATATATTGGTTGGAGTGTTTTATTCGGGTTGGCCACCTCGCCCAGTGGCGCGGGTAGTATTGCTGCGAGTAGAAATAGTGCGGCTATTGCTAGAAGCATCATACCTCCTTCGCTCAGGATCTCACCAGGCCAAAAACGTGACCCGGAGTACTCCTTCACCGGAGGAATGATCTTCTCAGATTCAGGCTTTTCAATGTCTACAACGATTTTTTCAGTTCCAGACATTTTAAAGACCTCCGGACATGAAATCAGGATCCCTTTTACCAGATATCGCCTGACGCCTAATCATTGCGAATTTGATCATTAGCAGGCTGATTATGGTTAGCGGGATTATGAGCACGTGAAGGATGAAAAACCTGGTTAGGGTTTTTCCGCCGATCACGTCCCCAGCCTGAACAAGCTTAGCCATTGGCGGCCCTACAATCGGGAATGCCGCTGATATCTGCACTACGATGTTTGTCGCCCAATAACCGAGCTGATTCCAGGGCAGAACATAGCCTGTAAGACCCTGCGTGAGGGTGAGCACCAGGAGTATGAATCCGAAGACCCAGCTAAGCTCGCGCGGTTTCTTATAGGCGCCTGTGAAAAAAACCCTGAGCATATGTAGGGCGACAGCCGCTACCATGAAGTTCGCGCCCCAGTGATGCAAGCTTCGTATCAGGCTGCCCAGATAAACGTCTGTCATGATGAATCGAACGCTTTCATAGGCCTCAGAAGGTGTGGGTCGATAGTACATTGCCAGAAGCGGCCCTGTGAGCACCTGGATTATGAATGCTGTAAGCGCGATTCCACCCAGACAATACATTGGATTTGTTGTAAAGTCAGGGATAGGTTTGTTCAGCACACCATCCACGGTTTTATCTATGCCGCTGTCAAATGTGCTCTGCCAATTCGGACTCTTATTATATGTAAAGTATCTTTCCTCGAGCCATCCTTTCAGGCCGAACCAATTGTTCAAATCACGTTTAGTCATCTATAATCACCGCCTTATAAGCTGCTAGAGATTTTACATATTCCACATCCCGCCAGCCAGTTGCGATAAGCTCTCCATCCACAATTTCAAGAGCGATTTCTGGCGGAGGCGCAGGTGCTGGTCCGCCTACAACCGCCGCTCCCTTGCTGAGATTATATCTTGCGAAGTGGCAGGGACATTCGAGGACGTTTGGCTCCTTGAATTCTGTTTCGATTATACATCCAAGATGGGTGCACTTCATAGCATATGCTATTATTTCAGGAGGTATGCCCGCGTATCCTTCGCCCCCGCTTATGTCCTTGCCTGAGCCTTCTGTAGACCCGATCTTCTGGTGAGAGGGTGGACTCTGCATTCGAAGAAGCATTCCTGGAAGAGCGACTTTTCCAAAGTTAAAGTTGAATACATTAACAGTTGGATAGGGCGCGATTTCATCTACAGGCCCAAGATTTACGGGGCCCCGGGGTGTTTCACCTTTCTCCGGAGGCCAATCAGGATTGGGCGTAATATACTTGACAATGATTGGAAGGGGTGATGAAGCAGTTACAGCAGCACCGGCTACTCCCATGTATTTCAGCATGTCCCGTCGCGATATGGTTTTCTTTTCCTCGTCCATTTACATCTCTCCTTCTCTAAATCCTCACATAGGAACGTTCTTGAGGCATAACCCCTTTCTTGAGCGCAATGAAGATTATTGCTAGAATCATCATGTTCAGCGCTGCCGCTATTCCCATCGCTGTTGAATCCGGCGCGTAGGCTGCGATATACACTATGGCAAGCCAGAGAATCAGATCCAAAATGAATCCAAGAACGACTACCATCTCCCAAAAAAGAGTTTCAGTCTCACGCCTTTCAATCTTAATTATCTCCATTTCTATTCACCTCACACTCGTATAACATAGTACATCCCCATAAGGGCCCAGATAATTCCCACGACCACATAGGTGATCTCCCATGGCCACATCTCAAGTCCGACGATGATGAAGTCCGCCCACTCAGCGTATATATAGTGAACAACGTCTTTGATCTCTTCCTCTGAGAGCTCACCCTTCCATGCTGGCATGACTGTTCCTTCCACGCCTGCTTCCACGGTGTGCTTGAATTTTTCAAGACCGAGCGCGTCGAGCTTGCTCTTTTTATTCAACGCAGGTCCGACTCCTCCGTCACCTTCTGCCCCGTGACAGCTTGCGCAGTTATCCGCATAGACCTTAGCGCCACTTGCAACTGATTCCTCAAAGTTTACAGCTCCAACGCTGCCTGCCGCTGCAAAGAGTGACAGCACAACCGTTGCAATCAAGATAATACTTGTCTTTCGCCTCATCATTTCAACTGCCTCTCTCTTTATCTGTGCTCCATAGCATAGTAAATCCACACATAACACGTAAGGCCTGCCAAAAAGGCCCCGGCCGGAAGCGGCCAAAAGGACCTTGGTAGAACCCCTAGTGTTATCGCTACCTGCGAGCTTGCTGTAAGTAGTCCAAACATAAACAGCAGTACATGGGAGATGTGTGCTTCATACTCCGGGTTTTTAAACCGCGGGTCTCCCTTTTCAAATTCAACTACTTCCCATTTCTCAGCCAATTATATCACCATCCATACCTAGATTTATAGCAGAAATATTACAGCCAAGTTTCATTTCATCCAGCCCCCGTTATTTTGCCGTGTATTCGATATATCTGTCGTCATATTAACTTACTCCTTATAATTGATCCAGGCAAGCAGCGCAACAATAGCAACACCGGTCCAGAGGAAGACAAAAGCAAAGCTTTTGATAAGCTCACCGAGGATGTCACCGGTCTCCACTTCAGGCCGCTTAATGTCCAGCGTCACAGCGCTTTGAGCCGCAAGGACATCTGGATTTTTCAGAAGCGCGACTACGTCAAGAATTTGCTGCTCTGAAAGCTGCTCGGTAAAGGCCGGCATACCATTCGCGGCCCGACCATTTGTCACAACCGAAACTATTTCAGCGTCTTCACTTCCAGTAACAAATTCATTATCAGCGAACGCCGGGCCTACACTCCCCTCCATATTCGCACCGTGACAGGCAGCGCAGTTATCCTTGTAGACCTGCACACCAGAAATGGCATCACCCTCTGCATAGGCTGCAGGCGATAACAACACAACCCCCATGAGCAGGGCAAGGAAACACACTGTCAGATCATTCTTCATCTTTCTTGCCTCCTTTTAAAACCGATACAATATTTTTGCCAAAGACCAAGAGAACCAAGAAAAGCGCTAAAACTAAAGCACCTAAAACATAGCCGGGATTGATGGACTGATTGGTTTCAACGCCATCCCCCTCGTCAATGTTGAACTCATCAGAGATTATCTCTTCAAGCGGCCTGCCAGAGAGATAGCTCTCAGCCTCATCAAGCTCGATTCCTGCAAGACCCTCGTTTCCGGTCACAACATAGTTAGCGCCGTTTGTGATGTGGTGATTGGCGTTGTCTAAATCATCCTTGGACCGGGCGCCGCTGCGCTCCTGGACCTTGAGATCTTTATAGAGTTCAACAGCACGCTTTATACTGGCTGACTCTCGGAAGGACGCGGTAATCTTCTGATCGATTGGTGTTCCGCCGTTGAAGATCAGGACAAAGTGTGCATTAAACCCGGAAACACCCTGCCAGATCATCCTCCAGGGCGCCGGGTCATGTTTAGTATATATAAAGCCCTCTGGCGTGTGCACCCGAAAGCTTCCGAAGTCAAAATCCGCGGGAGCTGCATTACCGCCGGCCATGATAAACTTGGGGCTTGTGAACTGTACTGTAGCCCTATATTGGGAACCCTCTTTTTTGAGAAGGCCCTGGGAATTAAAGTTTAACAAAAGCCGTTCTGACTGCGCGGGCTCTAATGGTGATGGGAGTTTTATGGTGATTGTGCTTTTGCCGCCGTCCTGTTGAACCGCAACCTGCAGTGTCGCTGAATCGCCTTCATCGTCGAAGGAGAGTTTCTCCTCTTCAAGATATTCAAGGCTGTCAGCGTCAAGCGAGATTTCAAGCCCTGTAATATCCTCTGTGCCCGTGTTTTTCATATTCAGAAAGATTTGAATGTGCTCCTGATCAGGCGGCACGAAGTCCACGGACACCTCCCAGGATGAGACGCGTCCAGCGGCCTGCACACCCACAGCAGATGTGAGGAGCACAATCGCAATCACTGCACTAAGTAATGCGGTCTTCAACTTCCATCACCTTAGGGCACTATCTCCACAATCGATAGATCCACGTCTTCACGGGGAGTGCGCTCAATAAACTCTAGCTGAGCGTTCATGTCAGTTCCCTTGTGGACTGTTGTAACGCCGCCCACGTGACAGTTGAGACAGGTGGCTTTACCGTTTGTAATATGTATATCTATATAGTTGCCTTCATAGTGACATTGCTGGCAGACAAGTATGTCACCTTGCCGGGGTTTTGGCTTGACAAGTTTTCCGTCAACAATATGGCATCGCTGGCACTGAAGATCTCCAGTTTCAAGCTTGTCGCCGTGTATTGTATGGATGCTGAATCCGTGGCACTGAACACAGACCCTTGGCTCTCTTTCTTTTGCATCTGCAAGTATGGTTATCGATTCAGGATTGTGGAACTTTTGTGTTATTTTGTGGCAGTCTGTACACCAGAATCTTACTTCTTGCATTTGTGCCAAGGCGGTTTTACTTTGTATTGCGTCGTCTGCCAGTTCATCGAATTTTGTGTCGTATGCGGTTTTTACTGTTTCAATTTTACTTGTGTAGCTTGTTGCTGTGACCCAGTAAACCATTCCCATTGCAACGCCCAGTATTAACATCAAAGCTACGAGAGCTTGTGCCAGTGCAGTTGTGTCCTTCTCCATATTCATCCCTTTTCTTTATTTTTAGTTAATTTTATTTTACTAAAGTAAAGTTTATCATTTATAAACTTTTCGGACACCACCAATGGCCACAGATATAAATTCGTCCATCGAATAACATAATTCTCCGGAGCCGAAACAGAAAAAATGAAAATAAAAACAAAAAAATAATATAGGTAAAGTAAAATTAAAGTAAAATTATTTTACTTCACCCTTTTCACGATCTCAGCCACAAGTTCTCTCTTCTCTTCTCGTGGCAGACGTTCGATCCCGCTGAGAATTGAGCTGGCATCCATATCAGGCAAGATTTCAGAAACCGATACACTTGGAATAAGCTCTTCTGCAGCTGGTTCGGCTGTTTGAAGAGGTACCGCCAGTGAAACAGGCAGTATGTTATTTTCGATTGCTTTCCATGCCACTAGCAGAGTTACAAATCCCCATCCACCTGCAAGCGCTATCATTCCCCAGTAGAGGTAGGCTCCCGCGATTAGGGTTATTTGTGAAGGGACTATCGTATTCATTGCCAGAAGGACCACTGCCGCAGGTAGTATTGCAAGCCCTTTTAGCGCTGTACCCCTGAGTTCTCTGCTTGTAATTGTATAGTACAAGCTTATTGGCGTCCCAAATCCAGGAAGGAAACAGGCCGCTTTTTTCGCTGTTGTGTTCATTTTTTCACCCCATTGCATTAAATTATATTTTACTAGTTAAAAGAGAATTTACTACTATATAAAACTATGGTATTATCATGATTTATAGTGAAAGTTAACCTATTTAGCTCCAGAAAACCACAATTTAGACAAATCCGAGCCGCAAGCAAATTTCAGGAGCCAAATGACAAATAATGTACATGTAACAAATCCACCCTAATGATTTATATATAGGGTTATTCAATTTTATTTTACGAGGCAAAACATAAATGAACTTTTGTAACGTGGAAAAAATAGAATACAGAAAAATCGCCATAATAATACTACTATTAATATTCATACCCGCAGCAAGGGCTGAATCAACAATCCTCACAGCAAACAGAGCGAAGGGGATCATCGAACTCGACGGGCACCCCCTGGAAGAAGACTGGAAAACCACATCAGAAATGACAGTGCAAGTCCAGGACGGAAGCATAGGCAAAATCGACGTAACCCTAAAAGCACTCTATGATCCAGAATACATCTATTTCTATATAACCTGGCCAGACCCCACAAAAAGCATTGAAAAAGACATGTGGACCTTTAACGGAGAACGATGGACTCTTTCAGGCGACGAAGACCGAATCGCCTTTTTCTGGAATATCGACGACTCCATCAAAGGATTCAACATCGGCGGATGCGCAATGCTGTGCCACGGCGACAGAATGCACACCAACGGCCCCCGCGAGCTGGGAGACCTCTGGCAATGGCAAGCAGGCCTAACAAACCCCATAGGATACGCAGACGACGGATGGATCGATGACACAGTGCTGCAGGGATACACCAAGTCAGCCAGAAAAGCCGGACTTCACACAGACGGAACCGCCGCACCAAAGGAAACAACCCATATCAAAAACCTCAATTCCGCTGGAAACGGCCCCAGATATTATGAACCAAACACTGAAAACGAAGATGACAGCCAACTGTTATTTGCAAGCGAAGTTGAACGCAAAGAGGCACATGAAATAACCGAAAACACCGTGTTCAAAACAAGCGACACAGCCCCAGGATATATCCTAGATCAACCCCCTGAAAACAGAGGAGATATTGAGGCTAAAGGCCAGTGGACAAATGGAGTCTGGCAGCTGGAGTTGAAGCGAAAACTCAACACAGGCTATGAAAATGACGTGCAGTTCGATGTTACACGCACCTACCGATTCGGGCTTGCAGTGATGGACAACACAGGAGGTTTTGAGGCCTTTGGAATGGGCCACAGCTTCGATCTTGGCGCGCGAACCCTTGAGTTCGGAGGCATTGGCTCTGAGGAGGTAACACTGCTCGGACTCGTAAGCGACTATCTCACCGTGGCAGAGTCGCACGCCCGTAAAAACGAGTCTGAACTGGCGCTTTCCAATATCGGCGACGCCCTTATAATATATAATGAAATAAGCGGTGAAGTTGCCGACGCGGATCCTGAGCTTTATCTGACCACTAAAAACCAGTTCATGGAGGTAAACCGCATCCCAACTTCTGCAGGTATCGCCGCCCTGAAACATAACATTGAGGATACAAAGCTGACCTTTCAGGGCAAGCGCACACCTCAGGAGCCCTCTTTAAAGCTCAGGCTTCTCGTGCTCTGGGGCAAGCTTCAACTCTACGCACTCATACTCCTTGCAATCGCCTCTCTCGCGCCGATCTATAGAGCCGTGCGGGTTGGAAGAAAACAGACGTTCAGACGCCTCAGCGTATTCATCATAGTTATCGTTATCCCCCTTTTGTTCGAGGGAGTGGGTCGGATTGGGATACTACTCAAGATATCCTTTCTTCAAAACTTTAGTTTCCTCACAAATGAACTTGCAACCCTTCAATGGGCGATTCTCATGTTCTTCGGATTATTTATCGCAAAGTCCGGTTTTGAGGAGGTTGAAGAAAGCATGAACTCCCTTGAGTTTTACAGCTCGAAACTTGAAGATGATATCGACAAGATGAAAGAGCTTGAAGAAGAGCTTAGAAGCAGTGAAGAGCGGTATCGCAGCATCTTCGAGGCATCGCCTATCGGGATTGTCGAAGTGGGTGCTGAAGACGAGATTCTGAGTTGCAACGAGGCTGCCTCAAAGATTCTTGGCTGTGATGATTCATCCTGTGAGGGTAAGAATATTCTTGACTATATAGGTGATTCAAAGGAGCGCTCTGAAATTGAGGAGCGTTTAAAGAAGGGTGAGACCGTAAAAGACCGTTTAATAGCTTTTAAGAACAAGGGGGGTGAGACAATGGTAAGCCTTTCGATCAAGACTATTACAGATAAGCAAGGGTCACCTGTCAGATCTGAAATCGTGCTTATGGACGTTACTGAGCGGATACGATCTGAGGCTGAGAAGAAACGGCTTGAAGGAGAACTCGCCCACTCGGCAAGGCTTGCATCGATCGGTAAGCTTGCAATGGGTTTTGCCCATGAGATAAGCAATCCACTCACAAATATTCAGCTTGCAACTGAATTACTTGAGCGCAAGACCAAAAACAAGGCCATTTTGGATCGTGTCGACGTGATTACGAAAAACGTTGATCTAGCCTCTTCTGTTGTTAGAAATCTCCTGGATTTTTCACGGCAAACCCAGCTTGACATCAGACCCATAGACCTTGGCCGGATTGTTGAGGATTCCATCGAGATGGTTTCACCCAGGTTAAAGAATGTGAAGGTGGTTAAAAAGATAGGCCGTCTTCCAAATATTATGGGTGATGACAAGCAGCTCAAGCAGGTCTTTGCAAACATACTTATTAACGCGGCTCAGGCCATGCCTAATGGTGGGAAGCTCACTGTTAAAACAGGTGTCGAAGATAGGTTTGCAATCGTCAGCTTTTCTGACACGGGCGTCGGGATTTCAGAGGAGAACCTCAGGCATATTTTCGACCCATTTTTCACAACTAAAGAAGTGGGTAGCGGTACAGGACTCGGCCTGTCGCTGGCCTATGGGATTGTTAAGGTTCAGGGAGGAGATATCACTGTTGAGAGCAAGCTCGGTTCTGGTACGACTTTTACTGTTCACATGCCTCTTTCTGCGGAGCAGGGGGGAAAGATTCAATAAGGATGGAACTATATTCAAAAATAAGTTGTAGAGGGATTTTGATATGGCGAAAATACTCGTAATAGACGATGACGTTCAAAT
Source organism: archaeon BMS3Abin16 (assembly GCA_002923215.1). GTDB lineage: Archaea > Hydrothermarchaeota > Hydrothermarchaeia > Hydrothermarchaeales > SZUA-236 > SZUA-236. The sequence continues at coordinate 12,414 of BDTI01000158.1, forward strand.
CGGTGAACAGCTCAAAGAAATATTGGAATCAAACGGACATGACGTACAGTACCTGAGCAGCAGCGAAGAGGCTCTTAAGATAAAAGAGGATTTTGAAATAATCCTTTTAGACTTGGTCATGCCAAAGGTTGATGGACTCTACCTTCTCTCCCATTTTAAAAAGACCCATCCCAACACGCAGATACTGATGATAACTGCTTTTGCAACCATTGAAAGCGCGGTATCCGCAATGCGCAGAGGGGCAACAGACTACATCTCCAAGCCCTTCAGAAGCAAGCAGATTGAAACAGCGATTCGACGCGCTATGGAAGAGGCGAAGTTCGCTAATAAAATTGAGGAGAAAAAGACGGTTCTCGCCCAGCCCTATGACAAGGAGGTGCAGGAGGTTTTAAACACCCTTGCAAACCCTATCCGCCACGGTATAGTGGATATGATGAAAGTCAATGGCCGGGCTGGATTCGGTGAGATTCGCACCTATCTGAATATTGAGGATTCTCCTAAGCTTTCATTTCATCTGCGTAAGCTCATGGCCTCCGGTCTTTTAGAGCAGGATCGGGACAAGAAATACATGCTCAGCGAGAAGGGTGAAAAGGTTGTTGAGTCTCTTGATCAGCTAAAGCTTGGCATGCGCTAAAAGCTGCGCTGCCGCCCCCACGTTTAATTCTTTCTAATACATTTTGCCAGGGTTTTTCTCGACCCACCCCCCATCTACAAATTAAAACAAATTTTATTGATGTTAAAATTAATTTCACTTCGGGTTTTATATAAGAAAAACATGTTTCTTTGATTAGAGAAGGTGAGTTGATGGGATTAAGGGATAGGTATAGAAACAGCAGGGTGAACAAAGGACTTTCAAAAATAATCGGAGCAGCCAAAGCACATAAAATATTGACCGTGTTTTTACTAATAATATTTCTTGTGGGAGGCTCGTTTGCAGGCTATAAAACCACAAAATGGATGGAATCACCTCAATTTTGTGCAATCGCCATATGCCACAAATCCATGGCACCCTACGGCGAAGCCTGGCAGGAATCATCTCACGCCCAGCAAAATCTGGGATACCGATGTATGGAGTGCCATGCTGAAAAAAGGATTGGGCCTATAGAGACAAAATATTTTGGAACGCTTATGTCACACGCACTGGACGGTCCTCCACTATTTCTAGCCGTCATTGAGGGAAAAATACCAAACACCGAATTTGACCCCTACACCCCGATAATTCAAAGCGAGAGATGCCTGCGATGCCACGCGCCAGATGCAGACATTCCCGATGCTTATCCAGTTACAGCTGAAGACCACTCAAGCCCCATCGATGTCTCTGAGATGTTTGAATGGACCATCGAAAACCCCAGGGGAAACAAATATGTCTGCAAGAACTGCCATTCCTATATAACCCATCCAACAGATACAGAGCTTCTGCCCACTGAACGAGGCGAAGAATATAATAATACCCATCCGGGTTTTCCGAAGATCGACTTTGGGCCCTGGCAGCAGACCCACTGGCACCTATTGAGGGCTAGTGGAGAGCACAGCGAAGGACGGGAACTCCAATTCGTTTACAAAGGTGAAAGCAACGGCACAACATTCAAAATAACACACAATAAATTAGAGATAAACGGCGTTGAAAGAAAGCTTGACAAGGATATGTGCCTCATATGCCACAAGCTGGAAAAGCTGAGGCCTGAGAATATGGATGGAAAATGCCAGGGATGTCACAATCAGGGAAAGATCACAATGTACGAGCATGAACCAATCCTTCATTTACCAAATCCAAACGATGACTTTGGAACAAAAGGCATTGTAGGCGGTCCTGTCGCAGGAGGTGAAGAAGGTGGGCACTAAAATCAAGATCACAACATTAGTTGTGTTATCACTTGTAGCTGTTGCGCTTTTTAGCGGGATTTTAGCAACTGCTGAGCAGGCTGAAAACCATGGGGCTGTGACCACAGACACATCCTCTGGAATCAAGTTGAAAGGAGTGGATATCTGCTTCGAATGCCATGATGCCGAGCAAACCATCGGATTCCACTATCCGGGCACAATCATGGGGATTGAGGAGTTCAAGGGGATACGGCGCAGGATATGTATTGACTGCCACGGCCCAGAGGGAACGAATCCAGATAAGCCTATGACTGACGCAAGCAAGGTTAGGTGGGTTGAGGAAGAAGGTCATTTCAGGCTTTCATCCGACGTGCCCCACGGCATACATATAAAGAAGCTTGACAGCGGCGCCATGGCCTGTGAAACATGCCATCTCCTAAAAGACGGCGATCCCACGCAGCTTGGTGAAGACCTGGCTATCCCGGTTCCAGGTAAGGGGCAGATACTTGTGTGCCAAAAATGTCATCTCCCAGACGATCCGGGTAACTACATCAATGTGCATATCACTTCAGGCCAGCAGATATGTAACACGTGCCACACAGGTGAGATAAAGAACATCCACAAGCGCGCGACGAAAAAGCTTGGACAGACTTCCTAATTTAGGAAGTCCTTTTTTTCTTTCCTCTTTTTCATTATTTTTATTACTACATGTGTCAGATAGGGTAGGATGTAAGTGCACGCCATGCCTAGCACTATGTATTCCAGTTGCTCAGGAGAGGGAGAGTAATGGACTCAAAAGAAGTTAGATTAACATGGTTCGAGGAGAGGAGAAAACATACAATATTCTGTTAGAGAGAAAAGTTTTTATCCGCTGAGAGGGGAGAGGATTTTTCAGGCCTCTTTTTGAAGCACGCGGATGTAATTGACGATCAACCATATTTCGTCATCACTTAAAAGTTCATTCCATGGGAGCATCGTCGTGCCGTTCACGCCGCTGCTTGTAGCCCAGAACAGCTCTCCGTCTGTGCGTCTTTTCACATCGCTGCTTACAAGGGAGCTGGGTTCAACTTGAAATTTCTTTGAAATCTCTTTATCACCGCGGCCCGAAAGCCCGTGGCACATGGAACAGAAGATTTCATATTTATCTTTTCCAACCGCCAGGTTTACATCCGACTTTGAAACAGGATTCACAATTGATTTAGCGTCTTCAGGGTAGGGGACTGGAACAATCTTTTTTTCAACCCTTTCTGAGCCTTGGAGACAGCCTGAAAAAAGCGCGCTTATTACGAGAAGCATCACGAGGACTGGTTTGATTAGATTCATCCACCGAATGGTGTTGAAAGTGCTTATTTATAGTTTGCGCAGAAAGGAGCCATGGCTATCTGATATGGCGGCGTTAAAGTCTAGATTTCAAAGGCCGTGATTTCACCTTTTTCCAGGTTATCTTCTTGCCGATTTCAGAGTTCCTTTGCCACATCCAGTCTTTATCCGGCTATGATAACCCCGCTTACCCCGCGTTTTACACTGTTGTCCAGAGTTTCAACAATCTCAGGGTTTGCAAGTGTTGAGAGATCACCGATCTCGTCTTTCGAGGCTATCGCCCGAAGAATCCGCCTCATTATCTTTCCTGATCTAGTCTTTGGAAGATCAGAGGTAAACACTACCAACCCTGGTGTCGCAATAGCCCCTATCGCTTCTCTTATGTGCAGGATTACTTTCTTTCCCATCTCCTCATCAGCTTCAACACCTTCTTTCGGAGTCACATATATCACGATCTCATTTCCCTTGATTTCATGCGGTCTGGTGACCACGGCGGCTTCAGCAACATTCTTGACTTCCAGGACTGCGCTTTCTATCTCCATGGTTGAGAGCCTGTGTCCAGCAACTTTTATCGCGTCATCCACCCTGCCGATAACCCAGATATATCCATCTTCATCTTTTTTGGCGGCGTCTCCAGAAAAGTAGATCTCCTTTCCATATCGGCTCCAATAGGTGCTCACATACCGCTCAGGGTCTTTGAAGAGTGTTCTAAGCATCCCAGGCCATGGGCGCTTAATAACGAGATACCCTCGTTCCCCAGGTTTTGTGGGCTCTCCTTTTTCATTGAAAACATCGACGAATATGCCTGGAAACGGTTTTGTCGCCGAGCCGGGTTTAAGTGGTGTCAGCGAGGGGAGAGGCGTTATCACGGCCCCGCCGGTTTCAGTCTGCCACCAAGTATCGACTATGGGACAGTTTCCACCGCCTATGTTGTTATGGTACCACCACCATGCCTCAGGATTTATAGGTTCGCCCACGCTGCCCAGTAGTCGGAGGCTTTTTAGATCATAGTTTTCCAGGTATTTTTCACCCCATTTCATGAAGAGCCTTATCGCTGTGGGAGCGGTGTAAAATATAGTGACGTGGTGTTTTTCGATTATCTCCCAGAACCTGCCTTTGTGAGGGGTGTCCGGCGCTCCCTCATACATCAGTATAGTAGCGCCGTTGGACAGCGGCCCGTATACTATGTATGTATGCCCGGTTATCCAGCCGATGTCGGCTGTGCACCAGTAGATGTCATTTTCCTTTAAATCGAATATGGTCTTTGTAGTGGCATATGCATATACCAGGTACCCGCCCACTGTGTGAACAACTCCTTTTGGCTTTCCCGTGGTGCCGCTTGTGTATATGATGAAATGCATGTCCTCTGCATCCATTTTTTCAACCGTACATTTTTGGCTTGAATCCATGACGACTTCATGCCACCACAGATCTTTTTCACTGAAAACTACCTCATTTTCCGCTCTCTTCGCAACAATTATGTGGTCTATCTCTGCCTCTTTCAGATGCTTCAATGCCTCATCAGCCCTGGCCTTCTGGTCAATGATCTTACCCCGCCTGTAATATCCGTCGCAGGTGATGAGTATCTTGGCTTTAGCATCGTCGATCCTTGCAGCTAAAGCCTGGGAGCTGAAGCCGGCGAACACAACGCTGTGCACAGCACCAATTCTCGCGCAGGCAAGCATTGCGATTGGAAGCTCAGGTATCATCGGCAGATAGATGGCAACCCTATCTCCCTTCCCAACTCCAAGACTCTTCAAGACATTCGCAAACTTCGATACCTCACGGTATAAGTCTTGATATGTAAGCACCCTTGTCTCTCCCTCAGGCTCACCCTCCCAGATAATCGCGGCTTTGTTGCGCTTTGTTTCAAGATGGCGGTCTATGCAGTTGTAGCTTACATTTATTCTTCCACCTACAAAGAATTTATAAAAAGGGATGTTAGAGGTGTCGATAAACTTTTCCCAAGGCACAATCCACTCAAGGTCTTTGGCAAAATCCTCCCAAAAAATTTCCCAGCCTTCCTCTGATGTAGCCCGTGAATAGACTGATGGATCCCGAAGATTTGCCTGTTCAACAAATTTTCTAGGCGGATAAAACATGCGTTTTTTTTCAGGGAAAGATTTTATTTCATCGTCACTCATCGTGTGTCTCCTGATATTTGACTGGTTTTAAAGTTCCTGATTTAACGGCCCCCTGATATAGCTGGGGTCAATGTAATTAAAGGATTTTCACCTCTTGTGCCATTACCCACTCGCCGTGGAGATTGCACCGTGCGATAGCCCTCAGCGTGGTTGTCTTTTCAAGTTTAACTGTCACTGTTACCTTCGGGCTGGTTGCAACAGGCGTTAGTTGAATGGATGCCAGGGTGAGGTTCCCATTTAGAAGCCTGATCCACTGTATATGATGGGCCGGCTCATTTGGATGTGCGAGAAGCCGTCCAACCTCAACTGTTACCTCAAAGGACTCCCCGGCTTTAACAGAGTCTGGCGCATCGATAACTGGAAGATGCTTTTTCTCAAGATCAGATAGGCCCTCCAGTTCACCCGCCATATTTATATCTTTGAATAGATCGTCTGTCAAACAATCACCTCCTTAACCCTATGTTTCTATTTTCAAGAGTTATATGTTTTGCGCAATGAAACAAAAGGTTTATCTATCGAATCTCGAAAGAAGATTATTTGATGAATCCGGGCTCGGGTGAATTCAAGTGCAGACGCTGCGGGAAGTGCTGCAAAGAAAACTGGGAGATAACCGTTGATTTTGAATCAGACCTATTTCGCTGGATAGAGCAGAAACGCTATGATATACTTGAAAAAATTGTTCTCAACCCACGCTACATCCTCGCGCCTGACCGCTACAACGGCGAGCCCCAGTGGATGATTGACTGCGGCCACGTGCTCTTCGGTGACACAGAGAATAAATGCCCCTTTCTCATCGAAGCAGACGGCGAGGCGTCGGCTGGATGCTTTATACATAGTACTCGGCCAGAGGTTTGCAAGCGTTTCCCCCTCGACTCAACGGGCAGGGTGCGCACCGATATTCTTGATGTGTGCGACTCCACGATTTTCTACCACTCCCGTGCTGCGGAAAACCGGGGGTTGAGCTTCATGGGATATATGGAGCGTGAGTATCAAAGCCGCAGTGGCGAGCCTATGCCGCCGCGCAAAACAGAGCTGGCCGAGATTGCGGGCCTATTTAAAAAAGGCGATTTAAAGGTTAATTTCACTAGCCAAATCGGCCTGAGCCTCGCAGAAGACCTGATGGAAAAGATCAAGCTGGAGACGCTGAAAAAAGCCATGTAATTGATTATTTTTTCAGCAGATTCTCCATGTTGTCAAACTTCACGTCTAGTCCTGAAAGGTTTCGAGTGTAGTATGCGCATTTTGTTGAGTTTGTGCCCAGTGAGCCTATGCCCATTTCCTCAAGCGGCTGCACCACCATGCAGGTATCTGAGATCAGGCGGATGTTTGGGTTTTTTATTTTTTCGCCGAGTTGTTTTTGGACTGCTCGTGAGGTGTAGACCCAGACTTCTTTTTTCGGGTTTGCATCTATCACCTGCTTGATTTCAGCAAGTGTGCAGTGGGGGCAGCCAATGCAGAGGATGTCAGGGTCGTCGCAGGTGTTCAAGTCTTCTGTGACTGTTTTTCGTTCAGCGCCTGTGTATTCAAATGTTTCCAGCGAGCTTACATCGCCAACCGTGTTGGGTGTGACACCTTCAATATGAAACAGTGAGACTTTTCCTGTTGCAAGCCCTGCTGAAAGCGCTTTCAAACCTTCCACACCAGGCTGGATGCCCTTGAAAATCGGGGTCTCGTCAAAGTGTTTTCCAATATAGTATCCCAGGGCTGAGTAGTCGAATGCAGACTTCACTTGTTCGTTGACATTCACTTTTAGTGTGGGCCCGCGGTTTTCATCAAGATGCAGCCCGTATAGAGGTGTTTTACCAGTGATTGCTGAGGCAAGTGCTGTTATCGCACTCTCACGATTTGTCCGCGCGCCGAGCGCCGAGTTTGCATACGCCACGGCCGACGACTCTGCAAAGGCGATGTGCTCGCCGAACCCAGGCTTATTTCCTGCAAGATAGGGTGTGCAGGTGCAGCTCGGTGTTGCTCCAAGCGACTCATAGGCCCTGAGTATCTCACCCTGTTTTTCCACGAACCGCGCCGGCACATCAGAGTTTTTCTGCTCCAAGTCTATTCCAGCAGGATTCAAGGTAGAATAGACCGATGTCTTTGCGCCAAGACCGACTAAATCCTGTAGAAACTCAAGTCCCGCGTCGCCAATCGTCTTATAGGACACGCCTGATATCTGCACCCGCTCAACAGGTATAAGCCGGGGTGCATCGTTTATGTCACCGATTGACACAATGATTTCCATTGCCTTCTGCAGCCCCTCACCACCCTCGCCTGAAAGCAGCTTCTCCTCATCAGAGGTTAGATTCATCTTTTCACCTTCTTTCGAGCTTCGTCAACGATAAACACAGTACTTGAGACAAGTGTAACAAGGGCAAGATCACCAAGGGTCAGCGGGGTTGTT
>BDTI01000159.1 GCA_002923215.1 archaeon BMS3Abin16
TCAACATCAGTAAGCGCGTAGAGCGCGTCCAGTGAGTCGATTACAAGTAGGTCCACGGCGTCGCGGTCAAAGGATTCAAGATACATCCGTATCCTGCTTATCCAGTCATGCTCGAACTTGATCTTTTGAAACTCTGATGTGGCCAGCTTTTTTTCAAGAGACTCATAGTCTTCCACGATGAGCTTGTTTGTTTTTTCCGCCATTCCAAGACGGTTCATCTGCGCCTTTATGCTCTCAACGTCCTGCTCCATTGAGATGTAGAGTCCTCTCAGCCCGATCTTATGGGCGTTGTGATAGAGAAGGTTATAGGCAAAGCTGGATTTCATGCTCCCAGGCGTTCCGCTCACAATGTTTACAGTGCCCACTGGAACGCCGCTTTCAATCTGCTCATCAAGGCCGGAAACAAAGGTCTTAACACGTCTCGGTCCGGTGTAAACCATGTTTATATTTTCCCTCCTGATAGTTTAATAAACCTTTCTATCTGCGGGGCTTCAGGGGCCATGCTTTTATATATCCAGTGCATCCAGATTTGGATAAGCAAGATTAAAATGTAAGTTGAGATAATAAAATAGGAAATGTCACATGACCCATGTCCCTTATATCACGTCTCTATTAAAGGTTGAGCTCCTGGTTGCAACAGCGGTTATAGCCTATCTGCTACTCACGGCTTTAACTAAAAAGGACATGATTCTTTCTGAAACCGCCTTTAACAGGCTTAAGGATAACTGGCCCGAGTTCAGGTTGCTCTTTTATCTAGGTATCGTAGGTTTGTTATTTTTTATCATTATCATCGCACTGGAGTTTACCGGGATAGGAGGTGCAGGTTTTCGCAGCTATCGCCCGGTGGAACTTGAACTTGCGAAGGTGGGCCTCGTCACATCATTTATCGCGCTTGGCCTGCTAAACATACATATTGTAAACATGCTTGTAGGGGCTGGAGAATGATTCTAACCGATCTTTTCTACCTCGCCCTTCCAGCGCTTGCCCTGTTTTTCATACTTGAAATCGTTCAGCTCGCAATCTATCTAAAACACACACTCACACCTGAGACCTATCACAAGATGTATCCGGTCTGGGTTCTGCTTCTTGTGTCATTTCTGCTTTTGAACACAGCCTTTATCGCCGAGGAATTCTTTGGAAGCGAAACCCTCTACCTCCTCTTTGAGATGGTGGCGGTGCTGGTCTTTGTAGGGGCCACGGCGATGATTCGACGGGGCATAATCTCTGTAAACGTTCTCATGGGCGTTACTGGTGAGCTTCGGGCGAAGATAAACGAAAAGACCCTTGAGCTTAAGATGGCTAAGGACCAGCTAGAGGAGTATTCGAAGTCTCTTGAGAAGATGGTTGAAGAGCGTACAAAGGAGCTTCAGGAAAATGTTGGAGAGCTAACTGAGGCGCGCACCGCACTTATCAACATGATGGATGATGTGGAGGCGGCGAATAAGTTTCTGCGTGAATCAGTTGAAAAACTCAAGGAAGTTGACAAGATGAAGGATCAGCTCCTCTCCAATGTAAGCCATGAGCTTCGCACACCTATTACAATCGTTAAATCAGCGCTTGAGCTTATGACTGATGAAGATGTGTCTGAGGAGCAGCAGAAATTGATTAAGATGAGTAAGAGCAATCTGAACCGGCTTGACACGCTGGTCGGCGACCTCCTCTATTTCTCGAAAAAAGAGAGGCATATCCCGGACGATGAGATTGAGAAGGTGAATCTGAAAGAGGTGATTATGGAGGCGGTTTCAGGCATATCTCACATGGCAGACATAAATAACGTCACTGTAACCACTGATGTTTCAAAAGATATTCCATCGGTGGACGCGAGCAAGTCCCGGCTGCTCCAGGTCTTTACAAATCTTTTGGGTAATGCCATAAAGTTTAATAAAGAAAAAGGAGGCATTACTGTTAAGGCGTCTTATGTGCCTGGAGAGGATAAAGTGACGGTTTCTGTTTCTGATACTGGTGTAGGGATTCCTAGAGAACAGCTTCCCAGGGTCTTTGAACGGTTCTATCAGGTTGACGGGACAACGTCGCGTAAATATGGCGGCACCGGCCTTGGGCTTGCGATAACTAAAAGCATTGTTGAGGCGCATGGCGGGAAGATCTGGGTTGAAAGTGAAGTAGGTAAGGGCACATCCTTTAAGTTCACTATTCCCCTTAGGCTTAAGAAGAAATATATTGTAACACTTCCACTTGGAGAAAAGGAAAAATGGCAAAGATAATGGTTGTGGACGACGAGCCTGATATCCTCTATCTGGTCTCGAAGATGCTGAAAAACAAGGGCTATGTAGTAGTTGGCGCAAACAGCGGTGAGAAGGCACTTGAAATACTTGAAGAAACCGATCCAGACCTTATAATACTTGACGTGATGATGCCGGGTATCAGCGGGTGGGAGACCTCTAAACGGATTAAGCAGAACCCACGGTTCAGCTCAGTTCCAATTGCCATGCTCACAGTTAAATCATCGGAGGAGGATATGGAGAGAAGCTTTCAATTCGCCCACTGCAACGCCCATATTTCTAAGCCGATTATCAGGGAGAAGATGATGAGCACGGTGCAGTGGCTTTTGAAAAACGCCCCTAAAAATGGAGGGAGAAAATGATGAAGATAATGGTTGTTGATGATGAGCCGGACGTGCTCTATCTAGTGCGTAAGATCCTTGAAAAAGAAGGATATGAAGTGGCGGTTGCCTATAGTGGAAAAGACTGTCTGGACACGGTTGAAGATGTTAGGCCGGATCTCATCATCCTCGATATTATGATGCCTGGACTCGACGGCTGGGAGGTTGCACGGACTCTGAAAAACCAGGAGCAAACTAAGCATATCCCGATTGTTATGCTCACCGTGCGTGTGAGCGATGACTCTGTGGAAAAGAGTTTTACATATGCAAATGCCGACGGCCACCTGGGAAAACCCATTTCAAATGAAAAGATGCTTAACACAATAAAATGGGTTCTCGATAATAAGAGAGGGAGCGGATGAAAGACCTTTTCCCTGAAAGATACAGCGTGCTTCTCGCCGGGCCTCCGGGAGTGGGTAAACAATATTTCTGCATTGATCTCGCAAGACACTATCTAAGTCAGGGGGAGAAGGTGGTTTTTCTCACAACTGAAAACTCGCCTGAAGACCTTGTTGCCAGAGGCTTGGACATAGGTGTTGACCTAACCGGGTTTGAAGACAGCCTCTACTATCTGGACTGCTATTCTTGGAGCCTTCGCCAGGGCGGGGGGCAAAGCGATACTGCAAAGAATCAGATCCGAATCTCAAGCCCTGAAAACCTTAATGAAATAATTGTTAAAGTCGAGCGTATAATGGGTCTTTTCAATAGTCCTATCCGCCTTATTGTTCACTCGCTGTCGCCTTTTTTTCTGCACAACGAGGATCGGGATGTAATCAAATTCGTCCAGCTCCTGACAAGCCGGATAAAAGAGGAGCGAAGCTTTATACTGGCCACGCTTCAAGAGGGTGTGCACAGCCCGTCAACGGTGAACACGCTCAGCTATCTTATGGACGGCAAGCTTGAGATGCGGTTTTATGAAGGTGAAAGGTTGGATCGGCAGATTCGGGCGCATCATTTAAAAGACCTCGCCGCTGATACACGGTGGAGCGCGTTTTCAATCAATAAAACAGGGTTCAATATCAAGGAGTGAAGTGAATATAGATGAAAAAAACTAAGGTAGCGGTTCTAGGCGCAACTGGGATGGTGGGACAGAGATTTATAAGTCTACTTGAAGGACATCCTTTTTTCGAGCTTACAGATATAGCGGCGTCCAGTCGTTCAGCAGGCAAAAGATACAGCGATGCTGCAAGCTGGTATCTCAGTGATGAGATGCCGGAGTCAGTGCGCGACACTGTGGTTTCTGAAATCGATCCCAAGGTAATCGATGCAGACATTGTCTTTTCAGCGCTTCCATCCGATGTTGCAATGGATGTTGAACCGGCCTTTGCACAGGCGGGTTTTACAGTTGCATCCAATGCTAGCGCATATCGTGATGAAGCTGATGTACCGCTGCTTATTCCTGAGATCAACCCTGAGCACCTGGGCCTTATCGAGGTTCAGAGGAAGAACCGAGATTGGGACGGAGCAATCATCACAAACCCCAACTGCACGTCGATTGTTCTCACACTATCTCTAAAGCCGCTTTACGACGCCTTCGGAATCGACAGGCTATTTGTCACATCTATGCAGGCCCTTTCAGGAGCCGGTTACAACGGTGTTTCCGCAATGTCAATAATCGACAACGTCATCCCATATATCGGCGGTGAAGAAGAGAAGGTTGAGAATGAAAGTCACAAGATACTAGGCGCATTCGATGGCGGCGCGATAAAGGATGCGGAGTTTAAGATATCAGCGTCATGCAACCGGGTTTTCACATCAGACGGACACCTGGAATCGGTGTTCATTGATCTTGCTGAAAAACCAAGTATCGAGGAGGTGGAGGACGCCTTTAAATCATTCGAAGGCATGCCTCAAAAACTGGGTCTCCCGACTGCGCCGAAACCTGCAATCGTGCTTCGCAGCGAGCTTGACAGGCCGCAGCCCAGGTTTGACAGAATGGCAGGAGGCGGCATGGCGATAACTGTTGGCAGAGTGCGAAAAGACAGCATATTCGACATTAAATACTCGGTTCTCGGCCACAACACAATCCGCGGAGCAGCAGGCGCATCAATCCTCAACGCAGAGCTATTCGTTCGTGAAAAATTATAAGAAGTAGTTTACAGAGATTTCTTTGGTTCGCAGTAACGCCATTGAAAGGGGGTTAGTCGATGACAAAAAACAACGCTGTATACGTGGGCAAGAAAAACGTTATGAGCTATGTGCTTGCAGTTGTTACGATCTTTAACAAGGGAGAGGGAGAGGTGCAGATAATGTCGCGTGGAAGATCGATAAGTAAAGCCGTTGACATCGCTGAAATCACGCGCAACCGCTTTCTGCCAGAGGTAAAGGTTTCTGATATCAAGATTGGGACTGAGGAGATGACAACAAAAGAAGGCACTAAGACAAAGGTCTCCACAATTGAGATTACGCTGAAGAAATAGCATGACCAAAGCCCTTGGAGTTGATCACGGGACACGAGGCATCAGGTTCTGCTTCCTCGATGGAGTGGACACATGTTTTTTTGAGGTTTCTCGCAATGAAGTTGAAGTGACTTCGATAACGGGTCTTCTTGAAAAACAGGGTTTTCTTGATGTTGATCTCATCGGGCTAACTTATTCTATGGCTGATGCTATCACTGGGATAACAGATGTTCGCCGTGTGAAAAACAGGGGGCAGGTTGAAACTGTTACAGGCGAGTTTATCGGGGTTGGAACGCGGCTTTTTGACGAGATAGCAGGTTCAAAAATAAAGGCGGTTTTGATCCCTGGGTTGCACCGTGGGATTGACTGCATTGACAGTCGATTTAAACTTCTCTATTCTCATATGGCGGCGTCTGAGAAGACTGCCCTTGCATATCACGCTTTCAACGAAATAGGCAGAGATTCGATGATAATCGCTGACATCAGCTCGAACACAGTTACAATCGGAATTAGAAATGGAAGGTTTTTCGGCGCTGTTGACGCATGTCTCGGTGCATCGGGATTGCTCCATGGGCCGCTTGATCTCAGTGCGATTCGAAGGGTTGACAGCGGAGGTGTCTCGGCAAATAAAGCGTTCTACAGTTCAGGGGTCTCTCAAAAAGCGGGTTTAGAATCTGAGGATATTTTGAATGGAAGATCAGGTGAAGAGCGGCTTGCGCGAGACACACTTATCATGGCTGCAGAAATGGAGATTTCAGGTCTCGCAGCAATCGTGGAGCCCCAGGCAATTGCTATCGCAGGCTCGGCAGGACTACACAAAAACATTTTTTCTCAACTTAAAAAAGACCTGGAACACATCGC
>BDTI01000160.1 GCA_002923215.1 archaeon BMS3Abin16
TGCCTCTTTCCGTATAAAATCATGTTCCTTCTTCCAGCTCACACCAAACGGGGGATTACTCAACATGAAATTGAACCTAAATCCCTTGAACTTATCCCGGCTGAAACTCGACTCGCTTCGAATGTTTCCTGCATCCTCGCCCATTATCAACACGTCAGATTTCGCGATTGCATAGGTCTGAGGATTCGTTTCCTGCCCGTGCATCACAATCTCCACATTGGGATTGATGTTACGCTGAATGTGCTCCTTTGCAATGGTAAGCATGCCGCCTGTTCCGCAGGCCGGGTCAAAGACTGTTCGGATAATGCCCCTGCCCTTAAGCTCATCCTCATGCTCTGCAAAAAGCAGATTCACCATGAGGCGGATGACTTCACGAGGGGTGTAATGCTCTCCAGCGGTCTCATTCGACATCTCGGAAAACCGTCTGAGAAGCTCCTCGAAGATATATCCCATCTCATGGTTATCCACAACTTTTGGATGGAGGTCAATCTCCGTGAACTTACTCACAAGCTGGAACAGGAGATCGCTTTTGTTTAGCTTGTCAACGATCTTGTCTATCTGAAAGTTATCCAATATCTCATAGACGTTTTTGCTATATCCGGTGATGTAGTTGTTGAAATTAAGCTCCACGTTCTTGTGGTCCTGAGCGAGTCTGCGCAGATCATAAAAGGAGGTGTTATAGAAATTTAAACCATTTGTAGCATGAAGAATCACTTGAGTTGGATCAGGAAGCTTGTCTTTAAACTCATCAAAAGTCTTTATAACATCGTCTTTTGAATCCTCTAATACGCAGTCAAGCCTTCTCAAGACAACAAACGGTAAAATCACGTCTCCATATTCATGTCTCTTGAAGGTATTTCGGAGTAGATCATCAGCCACCTGCCAGATGAAATTCGCCTTGTCTTGAAAATTGTTCATATTCTAAATCAACTTCTTCTCATTTAAACTAATATAGTTTCCATTTCCCACTATGATGTGGTCGAGTACTTCGATTCCCATGATGCTTCCTGCGTCTCTGAGTCGTTTTGTAAGCTCTATGTCCTCTCTGCTCGGCTCCGGGTCTCCGCTGGGATGGTTATGGGCCAGGATGATGGCCGCCGCTGATTCTGCTATGGCTGTTTTAAAGACTTCCCTGGGATGAACAACACTTGCGTCAAGGCTGCCGATGCTGACCGTCTCCTCCCGTATGAGCTGGTTCTTCGTGTTGAGATAAAGGGCCTTAAAGGTCTCCTTCTTCAGGTTACGAAGCCTTGGCGCAATAATCCGATGGGCATCCTCAGGCGATTTGATCCTCGGCTTAGCAGTCTCAGAATATGATTCAAGCCGACGTGCAAGCTCAAAAACAGCTGCAATCTGAGTAGCCTTCGCAGGACCAATACCATGAATCTTATTAAGCTCAGCAACATCTGCACGAGAAATCTCAGGCAAACTATACTCCCTCAAAATCCGATTTGAAAGGTTAATAACATTATCCTCCTTAGTACCGGTCCGCAGAATAATCGCCAGAAGCTCAGCATTAGAAAGACTCTCCGCGCCATATTTAACAAGTCGCTCCCTCGGCCTCTCCTCCACAGGCAGATCATGAATCTTAACTTTGTACTCTGGTTTGACCTGATCCCGCGCAACAGAGCTAACCTTTTTAACTTCTTCCTCCTCGCTCATATCCTACCGCCAGTGATGTAATCCGCTGGTTTGAAATATAAAGTCTTTGAATCTCGATCTAGTGTTGAGGGCGTCCCTCTGATTTTTCAAGCACTTTCCCAAAAAATATATAAAGAATCTTCGATGAGCTAAGTGGGTCGATGTATTATGATAGAGATTAGGTTTCACGGTAGAGGTGGGCAAGGCGTGGTAACAGCCGCGGATCTGCTTGCAATGTCTGCTTTTTATGATGAAAAATATTGTCAAGCCTTTCCCTCCTTTGGAGTTGAGAGGCGTGGCGCACCTGTTCTGGCATTCGCCCGAATGGATGATAAGCCTGTTCGCAGGAGAAATCAGGTAGCCCGGCCTGACTATGTGCTTGTTCAGGATTCAACGCTGCTTGATGTGATTGATGTGTCCAGCGGCCTGAAGGAAGGCGGAACCGTTATTATCAACACGTCGAAGAATGCTTCCGAAATAGAGCTTGCCTCTGACGCAACCCTTTATACGGTTGACGGGACTAAAATCGCGCTCGACGTTTTAGGCAGGCCGATTGTTAACACGGTTATGCTCGGAATCTTCTCAGGAATCACCGGTGAAGTGAGTATAGATGGTGTGAAAAAAGCGGTTGAAAAGCGGTTTTCAGGTAAGCTTCAGGAGAAGAATCTACGGGCTGTTGAGATTGCCTTTGAAAAGGCTGGTGAAGTTAAATGAAGATTTCGCCAGGCGGTGTTATCCGTGATATGGGCAGCACTGTGAATACGAAGACCGGTGGCTGGAGAAGTGAGCGGCCTGTAATTGATAATGATAAATGCATTGAGTGCGGCTCCTGCTGGATATTCTGTCCTGATAGCAGCATTATTGTAACAACATCCGGGAATCGCAGAACCTACAGCGTAAATCTGGATTTCTGCAAGGGCTGCGGGATATGTGCAAACGAGTGTCCCAGCGCCGCGATTAAAATGATTTTAGAGGAGAAGTAAATATTATGGCGAGCTGGGATATTATGCATGGATCGCGGGCTGTAGCCGAGGCGGTGCGGCTTGCAGATGTTGATGTGATTGCCGCTTATCCGATCACGCCTCAAACCCATATTGTTGAGGACACGGCGAAGATGGTTGCCGATGGAGACATCCGCGCTGAGTATGTTAAGGTTGAGTCTGAGCACTCGGCGATGAGTGTTGTTATCGCTGCCAGCGGAACAGGTGCGCGAACCTTTACAGCAACAGCCTCCCAGGGGCTTGCACTCATGTGGGAGATGCTCTTTGTAGCAAGTGGCATGCGTCTTCCAGTTGTCATGGTGAACGCGAACCGGGCCTTGTCTGCGCCTATCAGCATCTGGAATGACCAGCAGGATTCGATTGCATCTCGCGACGTGGGCTGGATACAGCTTTATGTTGAGACGAATCAGGAGGCACTTGACACCACGCTTATGGCCTACAGGATCGCTGAGGACGCCGGTGTGCAGCTCCCTGTTATGGTGTGTATGGACGGTTTTGTTCTCACCCACACAGTTGAGCCTGTGGAGGTTCCTGATGAAGAGCAGGTCTCAAAATTCCTTCCTAAATTTAAGCCTCAGCAGTATCTTGACCCAAAAGATCCTATGGCGCTGGGTCCGATTGCCTTTCCAAATGTTTATACTGAGCTTCGGGCTATGCAGCAGCAGGCGATGGACGGTGCGATGAGTGTAATCGAAAAGGTGAACGATGAGTTTTCCGCGGTCTTCAATCGCAGCTACGGAAACGGGCTTGTGGAAGAATTTAAAACCGAGGATGCTGAGGTAATAATTGTCACACTCGGCTCTGTTGCAGGCACGATTAAAGACGTTATCGATGAACGCGGTGACAGCAAGGTCGGGCTTCTGCGCATCAAGTCTTTTAGACCCCTCCCTGAAGATGAGATCCGGCGCGCGCTAAAGGGTGCGAAGGTTGTAGGTGTTATTGAAAAAGATGTTTCAATCGGCCTAGGCAAGGGCGCCCTTGCATCTGAGGTTCGGGATGTCATGTATGGTAGCGGCGACTCGAAGATACTGAGCTTTATCGCAGGTCTGGGCGGAAGGGATATTACCCTTGACAGCGTGCGTGGTGTAATCGACACATGTGAAAAAGCGCTTTCAGAAGATGTTGAAACCGTGCACTGGGTGGATCTTAAAACTGAGTGAGATGCAGAATAAATTAGTGAGGTTTCTGAGCCCTTCCTTTACTCTTCGCAGTAATCTTGATTTTCCTTTGTGCTTTTTACTCTCCTTCTTTAAAATGACAAGACCTATTCCGGGGATATCCCTGGTAGAACGGCTCAAAAATATATTTGTTGAAGCACTAGCACAACTGACAGCAAAATTGAATTAATATATGAGGTAGAAGGGAATCTAAAGAGCCCACTCGATTGCTATAATCGCCAGGGGAACGAAAAAGGCGATGGAACCGATTGCAAGGGCAAAACCGGAAAAATCAATGCGCCTCGAAAGAGACATGAGATAATGCATTGTTGCAAGACTCACAAGAAAAGACGTAGCCATCCCTGCGAGAAGCGGGGCAGTTAGCGCAGTGAGCCCTGTTTCAGCAAAGTCAAGCACAAAGAGGCCCATGATCGCAGGGATCGCCATGATAAATGAAAGTGAAAGCGCGGTTTCCTGCTCAACACCTCGCAGCAGAAGCGCAGTAATCGTGGTTCCAGAACGGCTCACACCTGGAAGAACAGCCGCACCCTGCGCAGCCCCTGTAAAGAATGCGTCGCCAAGATTATACTCCTTGCGATGGGTGCCAAGCGCCTTTCTGAGCATAAGCCCTGTAAAAATAAGCATAAGCCCGATAAACATGGTTGCAACCTCTCCTGATGCAGATGAAAAGAGATTGCGAAGGCCAAGATAGGCGGGCAGGCCGATTAATGCCGAAGCGGCAGTGGCAACCACGAGAAACTGCAAGAGTTCTTTATCCTTAGCCAAGTGGACAAGTCTTTTTCTAAAATAGAAGAGCACAGCAAAAAGGCTTCCCAAATGCAGGGCGACAGAGATTGAAAAAGCCTCATCCGGCGTGACCTGCAAAAGGTTGATAAGAACAAGCATGCTCTGACCAGAGCTGCTTATAGGAAGCCACTCAGTAACACCCTGCAGAAAACCAAGTAAAATCCCCTGAACCAGATTCATCTAACAATCCGCCCACCAACATATTCGCTTACCCTGCTTTGAATCTCATCAAACTTGCGCACATTTTCATCGATCAAACTTTCGAGAAACTCTCTGCGTGAATCAAGCTCAGCCGTGAAATCAGATCCAAGGTTCTTCGCAGCCCCCTCAAGCTTGAACTGTGTACGAGAAGGTATACCTGTGGACATGATCTTATCTGTCTTCGGATTCCAGGTGAAAACACTGTTTTCCTGTATGCCTCCACTCTCGCCGATTGTAAGCTCAGAAACCTCAGAGACACGGCGTATAATACCGCGGCTGCGGTCAAAATGTTTCTGCTGCATGATCACAAGATCCAGCGCGGGAATCATGGTATCAGGCACATCCATAGGAGGGCTTGTAAGACGGGTGAGAACATCGTGAGCTGTGTTTGCGTGAAGCGTTCCCATAGAACCATCGTGGCCGGTGTTCATCGCGGTGAAAAGAGTTTTAGCCTCAGGACCGCGCACCTCACCAACCACAATCCTATCAGGCCGCATACGAAGGGCGTTTTTCAAAAGCTCATCCATCTGAACCTCACCCCTGCCCTCAATATTCGGCGGACGCGTCTCAAGCCTAACCTTATTCTTATGCTGAAGATAAAGCTCAGCCGTATCCTCAATCGTTATTATACGCTCCATCTTGGGCACGAAAACTAAAAGCGCGTTTAGAGTCGCAGTCTTACCACTTGCAGTGCCGCCGGCGACAATAAGATTATTCGGGCTGAATCCAAGGCCGTCGATACAAATCCAGAGAAAAGCCGCCAGATGAGATGAGATAGTCCCGTATTTAATGAGATCAATTATGCTGATCGGGTCGCGGTTGAACTTTCTAATCGTAACCGACACACCGTCAAGAGCGATAGGCGGGATAGTGATATTCACACGAGAACCGTCTGGAAGCCGGGCATCCATAATCGGCGAGCTGCGGTCGATCCTACGCTGCACATCACGGGCGATTTTCTCAGCGATATTTTCAACCTCACTTGTAGAGTTAAAAATAACATTTGTCTCACAGGCGCCGAACTTCTTATGATAAACATAAACCGGGCTGTTTGCACCCATCACCATGATCTCCTCAAGACCTTCATCCTCCAAAAGAGGATTAAGCCTACCGTATCCGACCATCTCTTCCACAATCATCTTAGAAATTGTATCGATCTTACTGTCTGAAAGCTCTGGAAAACCGGCGATAAGAATCTTAAGTATCTCCTCTCGAAAAATCCTGTTCCTCTTATTCACATCCAGGATAAGCGAAGGGTCAATATCAATCTGCATAATCGCCCTTTCCCGCACATGCTCTTTTATCAGGTAGTCGTCTCGGTCCAGAGGAGGGGCAAGAAGATTGTAGAGCGGAATGTCACCGGGCCGCTCATATATCTCAGTGTTATCATATGATTCTAGCAGCTTCATCGAAAAACACCACCTTATGGGGTAAGACCTCGAGACCTTCTTTGCCTATTATAAAGGCGTACCGTTTTAGATCATAGTTGGTCTCTCTCATCTTTAAAATCGTAAGAGCTCTCTTGTATTCTTTACCCTCCCGATAGACTTCAGCGAGAATAATCCCTCTTGCAATGAACTCTTCCACGCCAAATCTGCTGATGCCCTCATGGCCTGGGATGATCTCGCTTGTAATAATCGAGGTGCAGCCGGAACTGAGGAGTAGGTTATTCAGCCGGTGGATTGCGATTCTCACCTCAGCTTCATCGTCAAAGTGGATGCCAAAGGCTGGAAGCGAATCGATAACAACTCTTTTTCCATCGATCTGGCTGATGATTTCATAAACGGTGCGAACAATATTATCCAGTGTAAAGGGCATGTTAATCTGATATTTCTCTTTAGACGGCAGCCCTGAACGGGGATAGGAAACATCAACGATTACAAGCTCGCCGGAATCTTCGTATTTTGTTAGGTCCCAGCCGAATTTCAACGCCTCTTTTCTCAGGTCATCAGGGCGCTCATCCATTGAGATGAACACGCCGTGCTCGCCGTTTTTCACACCATGCAAAAGAAATTGAATCGCAAGAATCGTCTTTCCAGCACCCGGCCCGCCGGTAACAAGTATCGTTGAATTAACTGGAAAACCCCCCTCAATGATGCTGTCAAGCCCTTTGATACCTGTGGCTGTTCTGGATGCGATTTCTGCTTTTAATCTTTCAACACGGCTGTCAGCCTTTGATGAAACACATGCCGCAGTCACGGGTTTTCCAGTTGCAAACCCTTCTTTTATTGTTTCAAAATCTTCTTTAGGTATCTCATAAATGGACTTGTTGAAATGCACATACCACCTATCCTTATTCGTGATAAAACTCAGATCAGGCGCAAGGAGGCGAGCTTTAACTGCTTCGACCTTCACCGGCTGGACTGCGAGTGCAAGCGGACTGGAGAAGGATTCACCTTCAAGTCCCGACACGGCACACACCCTTCCATGCCCGGCAAACTCTCCCTTTCCCTTGACATAGGTGATAATCTCGTCGTCAACCTTTACCTTGGCCAAAGTGTCCCTCCACCTGTCTTTAAAGCTGAGATTCTCAGCCTCAGGGTCAAAACCCTCAGAATCAGTGACGTGTAGCCAATATCTGCCCATTTTATATCCCTATTTCTTAATTCGAGGAAAATCCACCGTTTCTACTCCGAACGCCTATAAAATCACATTATTTTCTATGAAACTTCTTCATTTCATATACAACAAAAGGCCTATATAAATATATCCCCCCAAAGCCAAAAGACCTGCAAAAAACCAAAAAACCCCCTACTCCCCCCGACCGCGCATCGCCCGCCCCAACTTAGAAATCGCATCAGAAAGCGCAGCAATAACAACAGGATCCTCCTCAGATTCAAGCCGCTTCAAAAGATCCGCCCGCTTACGCTCAAAAACATCCTTCACAGAACTATCACTGTCACCAACCTCAGAATCAGCATCACCACCCTCCCGCACAACACGAACCTCACCACAACGCACACAAAGAATCGAGCCCCCTCTATCAAAAAGCATAAGCCCACACCGCGGACAATGCAAACCCAACATCTTCACACCAGACAAAAGAAGCCTAACCATCTCATCAGTCTCATCCATACATAAAAGCTTTAATAAACAATGATATAAAACCTATTTGATAAAATATCAGGGAAAGTTTCAAAAACACCCCCTATGGAGACGAAAAAGAAAAAATGACCGAAGAAATACAAGAAATCATCGAAACACTAAACCAAGTAATAAAAGACAACTCCGTACCACGAAACATCCGACGAGGAGCAGAAGAAGCAAAAAACATACTCAAAGACGAAAAAGAAGACATAAAAAACAGAGCAAGCTCAGCACTATACATACTCGAAGGCATCACAAACGACCGAAACCTACCAATGCACGCACGAACAACACTCTGGAACGTCGCAGGATCACTGGAAACACTATAAAACCAACACACCACACAACAGCATTAATTTCTAAAAAAACAAACAAAGGGCTCGTAGCTCAGCCTGGAAGAGCACCACGTTCGCAACGTGGGGGCCCCGGGTTCAAATCCCGGCGAGTCCATTCCAATCCTTTCTTGTGTAAGAAAGTTTTGGGATCCAAAGAACCTGCATTTCCACCTTCTGTGAAAATGCTCCAATGAGAGTTGTATATTAAAATTTCAATCGAACATGTTTGTGTTTGATTGGGGGCAATACTTTTTCCGGCCGCGCTTTTGCGGCGGTTTAGCGATTAGCGACAAACGGCGGAAAAGGGTGGATTGGCCCAGATTTTTGCGACAGTTTAGCGATTAGCGCAGACTGACGGAAAAAGGTGGAGTGTCAGAAAAAATAGTGCGGAATATACAATTAAAGGGTGTTAGTAAAATTTGGATGATGTGATGATAAGAGATTGGCGGTTGTGATCAACCACCAATCTTGTACATGCCAGTTCCGCAGGTGGGACAAGTTCCCTTTGTCGCGGGTTTACCGTTTTTCATGGTCACTTTTGTGGGATTGTCCATAACCCTCTTCGCCCTACACTTTACACAATATGCTTCTGTCATATTTTTTTACCTCCAATTTGTTAATGCAGGCAATCCCTAGATTGCGGTAGTATTTAATTTTAATGGTCTACCGGGGGGAGCGGGCTAAGGGGTGGTTAGGGGCTGGTGTGATTCTTTGAGGACTCTTTCGATTGTGCTCAGTATTTCAGTGCTTTTTGAGGGTTTTCCCAGGTGTGCGTCGGCGCCTGCGTATTTGAAGCTTTTTTCTATTGAGCTGCGGCTGTTTTTCACTGAGAGCATAACGATTGGCGTGTTCTTTGTTTTATCCTGTGATTTCAGTCTTCTAGCCACGTCCCAGCCGTTTATGTCTGGCATGAGTATGTCAAGCACGATGAGGGCAGGGTTTTCTGTTTCAGCTTTTAAGAGTCCTTCTGTTCCTGTGTATGCTTCTTCCACCTGGTGGCCGCCTTTTTCAAGCACTTTTTTCACAAGGTATACTATATCCGGTTCGTCATCTATTAGGAGTATCTTTGCCATAGGGCATCCCTTTTTACTTTACACCGTTTTTATCTGCCTTTTTCATGGCATATAAAGCTTGCCTGCGCCTGGTGGTTTTTCCATGTTTTAACCCAAAGGTATATATGAAAATAAATTCATATTACTTGGTGATGGCTGAAACAAAAACCGATGCATGCAGAGCCGCGCCGGCGCAAACAATTGCTGGAAATAGCAAGAGCAAACTCATCGACAGCGTGATAGACATAGTTTTAAAGGCTTTAATCGTAGCATATATCCTCACCTGGTTTGTAGCGCTAACCTAAGATTTGATATATTTTATAACATGTTTGGTCTGAGAGATATGAAAATAGATAACTATCGGGATTGGATTCTGGCTTTTTGCATAGTTGTGTTCGTGATTATCGGAGATTTTATCATAAAACACCTTTGACCCCTCATTTCTCCCTGCTGTGCAGGCAATAAATATTATAAGCGCTGCTGCCAAGAATTGTGCTGAAATGGTATCTTTTGGAGCAGACGGGCATCTGACAGGTCAGATATTCGGCCATCACGGCCTGCTTGAAATATACGCCCACATATATTCAACGCTCTTTTTATTCCTTGTAGGCATTTGCTCAATCGGAGTGCTCTATTATTATTTCAGAACCTCGATTTTCAAGTATCAAGGCTTGTTAAACGGAATTTTCTACACGAGCCTTATCGGTTTGGGTGAAGCGCTTGAACATATTTCTTCTGATCCTACGGTTGGGAGTTTTTTCCATTATCTCCACTTAATCTCCGCTCCACTGGCGCTTGGCT
>BDTI01000161.1 GCA_002923215.1 archaeon BMS3Abin16
GCATGAGCGCGCAGGTAGCCCTGCTCGCAAGAAGTGTACCCTTAAAGCTTCGTGGGCAGTGGTCGCTGTGAGCATGAGATATAAAGGAGAGGGACTCAGCCTTCTTCGGGTCAAGATAAACCTTCATCCCCTCGATATTTAACTCGATTCCGTTTCGAATAAGAATCTTTATTGCCTCCTAAAATCTCAAGTCCACCAAAATCTAATTTTATATCAGAAAAGCAGTAGATAAACCTTGTGGCCGAAGCCCGATGAAACCCACCAAATCCACAATCCAAAGCAAAGTAAAAATGTGGACTTAAATAATTAAAAATACAGGGGCAACTTCCCAACAATTACTACGTGCCTTTGTCAATCACAATAAGGTCTGTAAAACACGAGTCACAGGTTATTATGATCTTGACTTCTTTGTTCACTGTGACCACCTCTTTTGCGACAAGCGTGCTGCCGCAAAGCCAGCATCGAACTTCATCGTCCATTTGTGCTCACCTACACTGTTATTTATGGGTCTTTGAATTATATATAACTTCAGTTTACAAATGTGTAACTTGGAGTGTCATAATATGGATGGCACGCTATTATCAGTTAACTTTAAATGCCATGCATTTCAGGATATCTTCACAAATTAACTGTGTGATTCTATGCTTGAAACAGAGATATGTGGACTGAAACTTGATAATCCAACGGTTCTTGCATCAGGAATTCTTGGAAATGTGGGTTCCTCGCTTCGAAGATGTGCAAGACAGGGCGCAGGTGCGCTTGTTACCAAGTCGATTGGTAAACACGAGCGGCAAGGACATAAAAACCCGACTGTGATCCGGGTCAAGGAAGGATATCTAAACGCGGTGGGGCTTGCGAATCAGGGTATAGCCGAGTTTGGTTGCGAGGTTGCCACTGCGAAGGAAGGTGGTGTGCCTGTTATTGGGAGTGTTTTCGGATTCAGCGTGCGAGAGTTTGTAAGCGTCGCTGCCACGATGGAAGACTATGGCGTGGATGCAATCGAGCTTAATCTCTCCTGTCCAAATGTGGGCAAGGCAGGCGCTTTTTTCGGAACAGGTGAAGAGCTGACCTATGAGGTTGTGAAGGCGGTTAAAGACAGTGTGAGTGTGCCTGTAATTGCTAAACTCACAGCTAACACAGGCGATCTTGTAGCGATTGCGAAAGCATGTGAGCGGGCGGAATGTGACGGAGTGACAGCGATAAACACGCTTAAAGCGATGAAGATTGATATCAAGGCAGGGATGCCGATTCTAGGCCATAAAATCGGCGGGCTCAGCGGACCAAGCATAAAACCGGTTGGCGTAGCCTCAGTCTATGAAATTGTGAAGGAAACAGACCTTCCAGTCATGGGTTGCGGTGGTGTGACAACCGGCGAAGATGCAATCGAATATCTTATGGCCGGGGCTTCTGCGGTTCAGATAGGCGTGGGTGTTGCAGACCGCGGTATCAGCATCTTCAAAAAAGTCAGTCGTGAAATCGAGGAGTTCATGGTTGAAAACAATTATAAATCGCTTAAAGAGATTATCGGAGTAGCGCAGGGGTGAATTTCGGTTGATGCAGACAGTTAAAATCAAAGAGATAATCAAAGAGACAAAGAATATCAAGACCTTCAGGCTGGACCTTGATCTTCCGGCGCTTCCTGGGCAGTATGTGATGCTCTGGGTTCCAGGCTATGATGAAAAACCGCTGAGTATATCCTATCCGGGCGAGGATGTGGGGCTTACAATTTTGAAGAAAGGCCCGACTACGACGAGGCTTCATGAGATGAAGGCAGGCGATGTACTCGGTGTGAGGGGGCCCTTTGGACGGGCGCTTAAGATTTCCGGGAAAAAGATTATCGCTGTTGGCGGCGGCGTAGGCATGGCACCTATAGCACCATTAATTGAAAAAGCGATTTCCAAAGGTGTTGAGGCAACAGTTATCGTGGGCGCGGTTACAAAACGTGAGCTTCTCTTTGTAGACCGCGTTGAAAAGGCGGGAGCAAAGGTTATCATAACCACTGATGACGGGACATGCGGCTTGAAGTGCTACACCACACACGCCCTTGAACAGGAGCTTAAGGCTGAAAAATATGATGAGTGCTTTACCTGCGGGCCTGAGGTGATGATGTACATGGTTCTTGGGATTGCCAAGAAGCACAAAGTGCCTACGCAGGCTTCGATGGAGCGCTATTTCAAGTGTGGGATCGGTATCTGCGGGGCCTGTGTAATGGATGACGGCGGCCTCAGGGTTTGCAAAGAAGGGCCGAACTTCAGAGATGTTGAAATAGAAAAGTTTAAGGACTTCGGAAAATATACGAGAGACGCCTCTGGAAAGAAGATCTATTGGTAGAGTGGATTGAGATGAGCCTTAAGACGCCTGTAATTGTTTTGAATGTCAAGTCCTACGAGGAGTCTATGGGTGAGCGCGGACTCGCCCTGGCACTGGCCTGCGAGGAAGTAACCGCTGAAACAGGTGTTGTCACAGCGATTTGTCCGCAGATGGTTGATCTTGCATGGATCGCACGGCAGGTGAAGGTTCCTGTTTTTTCACAAAACACTGACATTTACGAGCCTGGAAGCTGCACAGGCTGGACAGTAGCAGAAGCAGTTAAAGAAGCTGGAGCTATTGGGACTCTTTTGAATCATTCTGAGCATCGGCTGAGGCTTGATGTAATCGAACATGTTATATCAAAAAACAAAGGGCTGGGACTTGTTTCTATTGTGTGCACAAACAACACGCCTGTCACACGGGCCGCGGCCGCGCTGGGGCCTGAGATGGTTGCAATCGAGCCGCCGGAGCTTATCGGCTCAGGAATTTCTGTTTCAAAGGCACAGCCAGAGATTGTTGAAGACGCGGTTTCAGCGGTAAAAAAAATAAATCCCGGTGTTAAGGTTTTATGCGGCGCAGGGATATCAACGGGTGAGGATGTAAAGGCCGCTCTGGCCCTGGGTGCAGAAGGAGTGCTACTTGCGTCGGGTGTTGTGAAGGCTGCTAATCCCAAGGCCGCGCTACTTGATCTGGCAGGCGGAATATAAAAAATAAAAATTCGAGGGAAATGGTTATGATACGAGTTGCGATAAATGGTTTTGGAAGAATCGGAAGAATGGTTTTCAAGGCAGGATATAAGGATCCTGAAATCGATTTTGTGGCTTTTAACGATCTGACTGACACGAAGACGCTGGCCCAGCTTTTGAAGTTTGACTCGGTGCACGGGCGGTTTCCTGGAAGTGTGGAGTCACGGGACGGCGCGCTAATTGTTGACGGAAAAGAGATAAAGGTCTTTTCAGAGCGCGACCCGGCTGATCTGCCATGGAGGGATCTTGGAATTGATGTTGTTGTTGAGTCCACAGGATTTTTCTTGAAGCGTGAGCTTGCGCAAAAACATGTGGATGCAGGCGCGAAAAAAGTGCTTCTCACAGCTCCGGGAAAAGACGCTGACACACCTACAGTTGTGAAGGGCTGCACCTCGAAGGAGAAATGCCGATCTGACAGTATTATTTCAAACGCATCGTGCA
>BDTI01000162.1 GCA_002923215.1 archaeon BMS3Abin16
CGGA
This sequence comes from archaeon BMS3Abin16, assembly GCA_002923215.1. Taxonomy (GTDB): domain Archaea; phylum Hydrothermarchaeota; class Hydrothermarchaeia; order Hydrothermarchaeales; family SZUA-236; genus SZUA-236. The sequence continues at coordinate 5 of BDTI01000162.1, forward strand.
CAGGCAGCCTTCACAAGCGGAGGTATTAACGTGCTCCTCGGCCCCACAGGCGGATACATCGCAGGATTCATCGTCGCATCATTTTTAATCGGACACCTCACAGACACCTATGTCGGTGCGCGAAAAATCAAGGCACAACTCGTAATCATGCTTGCAGGTGTTGCTGTAATCTACACAATAGGTGCAATCCAATTCTATAACTTCACAAAGACAAACCCGCCGCTTCAAAACTGGGTTATGACTTCGCTTGGCACAAACACCTTCGGACTCCGTGAAACACTCTCAGCAGCAGTGCTGCCATTCATACCTGGCGACATAGTCAAAGCAGTAGCGGCCGCAGCCCTGGGAACAGCGATTCTCCCGAAAAAACCATTTGCAGAGGAAAAAGACGCAGCCTAATCCTCTAACCTCATTCTGTCTAACGCAGGTGGATTATTTCGCCTGACACAACTTCTTCAACCTTTCCGGATTCAAGTTCAACCAGCAGACCACCCCCTGGGCTGATGTCAACAGCACGACCAGTAACAGATCGGTGACGCCCCTGAGCTGAAACAATGCGTCCAAGGGTTAAACAATATCTCTTGTATTCAGGCAGAAAACCCGCGGGACTGATCTGAAACTTGCTGTAGAGCAATTCAAACTCTTCTAAAACCGCTTGAATAACCCTGGTAACGCTCATGTAACCGCCGGATTCAGCGCGCAGGCTTGTAGTAGGTATATCGACAGACGCTGTGAAATTCACATCTATTCCTATGCCGATTACAACAAAGTCCACATGCTCAGACTCACCCTCCATCTCACAGAGAACACCGCCAAGCTTACAGTCAGAAACCATGATATCATTAGGCCATTTAAGCCCTGCCTCAACACCGCTGACATGTTTTATCCCCCGGATAACCGCAATGCCTGCGAGTAGTGTGAGAAGCGTAACCTGCGAGGGATGCAGATCCGGCCTCAGAATAATCGACATATACACACCACCTGGCGGCGATTCCCAGCTCCGCCCAAGCCGCCCCCTGCCCTGTGTCTGAACCTCGGCAACCACAGTTGAACCATGTTTTGCCCCTTTTCTCGCCAGTTCTTTAGCAACCCTGTTTGTGGAATCAGTCTCTTTAAAATAAGACATCTCTCTGCCCAGCCACTCTGTATTCAGACCGCGCAAGATCTCACGGGGAACAGGACTTTTTGTAACAGCTTTGAGAATGTATCCACGTCCTTTTACAACGGTTATATCATACCCCTCGCCAAGAAGTGTTTGAATGTTTTTCCAAACAGCGGTTCTCGAGATTCCAAGCCGTCGCCCAAGCGTGGAGCCGGAAACAGGCGCATCACCCGATTCAAGCAGTATTTCAACAATTCTATCGCAATGTGTCATGCTGACTAGAGAAGCTTCATCCTCAAAAATAAAAGCAAAACAATGCTGATTACGATTATCGCGCTGTTGATTGTTGCAAAAAAAGACATTGAGATCAGATCAACGGGTTTTACGCGCGCCCCCTTTTTCTCCATATTGGCAAGCTTAGTCTCAAGGTCGATTATTCTGATTTGAAGCTCTCGAATCTCCCGTGGCGTGACCTCTTTTTTCGTCATCTGAGCCTGCTCCACTTTTTCACCAATAAAATATCCGTTTAAACATATATATAAATCTGGCGTTTCACCTGATAAAACATAATCCTAGTCTAAGTGGTATACTCTGCATTCACCTTCACATAATTATATCCAAGGTCACAGCCAATAGCGGTTGCCGTGAAATCGCCAACACCAAGATCAGCTGTGAAACGAACTTCACTAGACTTGAGAATCTCGCCCGCCTTTTTGATCTCCACCGTTCCTTTTAAGGCGACGCCCACACCGTCTTCAACAAGCACAACACCCTCCTTTTCATCAGAAAGCCGAAGAGAAAGCCTGGATTTGTCAAACTCTGCGCCGGAATATCCGATAGCAGCAACAACACGACCCCAATTAGGGTTCTCACCAAAAACCGCGGTCTTCACAAGTGTTGAGCGCACTACAGACTTGGCAGCACGCCTCGCATCCTCAGAGCTAACTGCGCCATGAATCTCAACTTCAAAAAGCTTTGTTGCACCCTCACCGTCTTTCACGATAAGCCTGGCAAGATCAAGGCACACAGCATTCAAGGCAGTCTGAAAAGAGCTGCCTGCTTCTCCATTCCCTGCAGTGCCGTTTGCAAGGAGAACAACCATATCATTCGTGCTCGTGTCGCCATCGACATTTATCATGTTAAAGCTCAGATCAACCGCCGCTCGAAGTGCGTCATCGATTTTGTCTTTTGGCACTTGGGTGTCTGTAAGTATAACAGCAATCATCGTGGCATGCAGCAGATCCGGAGCAATCATCCCCGCACCCTTGGCAAAACCAGTTACCCTAACATTTTCCCCGTTAACCACCGCATTTCGGCTCGCGATTTTTTCAAATGAATCGGTTGTGCGCATTGCATCAGCAGCATCGTTTATTCCGGAATCATTACTCTGAAGATTCTCAGCCACCCCATCTATCAGCTCCTCAATCTCGCTCATCTCAAGGTTCTGCCCGATAATACCGGTAGAGTTCACAATAACATCTTCAGAATCAACTCCTAAAGACTCTGAAGCCAGCTCACACATCCGCCGAGCGTCTCGCTCTCCCTGCTCTCCGGTGAAGGCGTTTGCATTTCCAGAACTAATCACCACACCCTGAGCAACGTTATCTCTGGCATGTTTCAGAGAAAGCTCAACTGGCGAAGCCCGAATCTTATTTGATGTTGCCATAACCGAGCAATTGGCCGGCACATCTGATGCAACAATAGCTAAACCATATTTTTTTCCGCGCTTCCCACCAACCCGAAAACCAGGAACAGAAATCTCATCTGTCATAACAATCAAACACTACTATCGGGTCTTTTAATTTAAAAGTTGCCACCAAAAGCCCCAGAGTGTTTGTTTTTGTCACCTAAATTTAGTGAATCTCTTCACAAGCTGAGTGACCTCGGCGGATTTTTCTTTCCCAAGGGTTCCCGCCTCAGTCTGGCTTTCAATATACTTCATAGCCTCATCAATACCCACATTTGAGGATTTAGAAAGGATGTTCGCATAAACAGTATCACCGCTTTCCACACCCTCAAGTGTTTGTCTCAGATAAAACTTGAAGCTGCTCAGCCTGCCCATGTCGATCATGAGCTTTCTAGGCCCGTCTCTCTTCTTATTCTTATAATTTCGCCGCGTTTTTTTTGTAGTCGAAATCTTTCGTCGTCGTCCCATTTAATCAAATACACCAGGGAGTTTTATTGCTTCTGATAACATTCCCTGCAGTACACAGGTCGATCGCCGCGTGGTTTGAATGGGACCTCAGTATCAACGCCGCATTCAGCGCATGTCGCAGGAAAAGTCTGTCTCTCCCTGCCAAATCCGCCGCCGCCAGATGATCTCTGAGCCTTTTTTTTCTGCCTGCATGGTTTGCAGCGCCTGGGCTCGTTCTGGAACCCTTTCTCTTCATAAAATTCCTGTTCGCTGGCAGTGAAAACAAACTCTTCATTGCAGTCTGAACAGACCAATGTCTTATCTTCAAATGTCATAGTTCACCTGTTTGTATATTCTTTCAACGGCCCCCAAAAAATCGCCACCACACCTACTCGTCGGCGAGTCCTGAAAACTATTGCGTCAAACACTAGACTTCCCCCGATATTTAAACCTTCCTGAGATTAAAACACCTGTCCAGTCTATTTGCAGAAGACCTGCATGGGATAGGACTCGGCGATATTACACTTTCCAGACTCACATTTTTCGCAGGGATCAGTTGTCCAGCAGATTGGCAGGCTTTCATCCTGAAATTTGTAGCAGTCCCCCTGTCGCTGCGTCGCTGCACTCTGCCTCAGACTTAAAGGTGGTTTCGCCATCTGGTCCGCAGCCGCTGCCGCAGTCGGTAAACACACACCGCCCTTTTTTCATCTCCCACATTGGAACACAGACCGCCGGACACATCCTCCCGCCATCATCGGAGCTCCATGGCTCAGAGTTTGGCAGGGGCTCGCAGGGATTTCGGATGTAGTTCACAGTTGCCCACTTTCCATCAACACAGTTTTCAGCAAGATAGGTTGTCACCCTATCTGGACATAGGGCTTCTTGGGTTTGGCCGTCAACGCACTCAGCTTTAAGTGTATCAGGAAACTGCGTTGGACGCCGGGTACTGGTTACAGGTTCTACGCTGTCACTGGAACATGGTGCGAACTCACAGTCAGGCGCAACCCGTCCAACCGCTGATCCATCAGGGCATATCTTCGCATCAGCTGTGCAGGCCACAGGCCCCGACGTCTCCTGAAGACAACCAGAAACGACAACAATCAACAGCAAACCGCACCAGATAATCTTAGAATCCATGGTTCTCCCTATCCTTCATATGGGACTTCTTCAGAAAGTTTCAGTGTAGCTATACAGTAGCATATCACGGTAAATGGGTATGTTATCAACCAACCAACTGAAAGGGCGGATCCAACGCCGTTTATCACCCAGAGCACGATTCCAAGGATAATCGAAAATTCAAGGTTTTCTTTTCCCAGGGCAAAACTCTTTTCAAGGGATTTTATGGCGCCAGCCTTTTCTGAAATAGCGATAGGAATTGCGTATTGGAAGAGTACCAGGAGAAGCAGCCCGGGAATTATGAGAAAGATGAGTCCAATCACTACGGCAAGCCCGCCGACAATAAATAGCACTAGGCTTGTTCCGAAATAGTCAAATCCCTTGAAGACATCCGAAATTTTAACCTCCTCTCCCTGGAGGATTTTCATCCCCATGTAATATACTCCGAATAATAGCGGTGGAGCTGTGATAATAAAGATCGAGCCGATTGCCGCAATTAATGTGGCAATTAAAAATGTAACCCATTGTTTTGTGAATATCTCATAACCCTCGCTTAAAATGTCTTCCACCCTCATAGACAAAACCTCCTTTCCTATGAATCATTATCTATATCTTGCTTATAAATAGCTTTTTCACCTGCTTCAAGCGATACCTTAAAATAGGGTGGTATTTTTTATTATTGCTATGGATATTGCTACATGGATTTCTTTTATCGAGGAAAACAAGGTTGGCCTTAATCTTGAGCTTGAGGGCCGCAGGATTCTTGAGGTAAAGCCTAACGGCAGCAGCATCGACATTGAAATCCATGATATAGCCGGGCTTAAAACGCTACGTGGGGAGTTGAAGAAATGGAAGGTCTGAAGAAAATTAAAAAGGTTGCGGAAGAGCTCAAGACCCATGATGTTACTGTTAATGTAATTTACAATGGTAAGGCAGTTTTTCGCATCGGCGCTGAGGCCAAGCCAGGGCTTCTCTCTATGTTCGGCGATGTTGAAGTGTTGGATTTGAAAAAGACGGCTGAGATATTTAATGTCCTCTTCTAAACAGGCGTCGCGGCGCAATCTTTCGGTTAAAGGACTTCAGGCCGCGCTTGCAGATAAGCTAGATCTGAGGCTGAGCGGGTGGGAGATACTTGGGGGTGTGATGGTCGTACGCCTTGACCTTGGTTACAGTGAATCGGAAAAAAGCCTTATCGGCGAGACTATTGTGAGGCTGCATCCGACTGCTGTGACTGTTGTGAATCGCACGTCGATTGATGACGAGCTTCGCGAGCCGGTGACTGAAGTGATTGCCGGGAGCACGACAGAGTCTATTCATGTTGAAAACGGCTGCATGTATCGGATTGATCCTACGCAGGTTATGTTTTCATTTGGAAATAAGGAGGAGCGTAAGAGGATGGCAAAAATTTCATCTCCTAAGGAAACTGTGGTTGACATGTTCGCATGTGTGGGTCAGTTCACACTTCCCCTTGCTAAGCATTCTCGACCTGAAAAAATGTATGCCGTTGAAAAAAACCCTGTGGCATTTCGGTTTTTAAAGGAGAATATTGCGCAAAATAAACTAAGTAATGTTGAGCCTCTGCTCGGCGACTGCCGTGATGTGTGTCCAACCGGTGTTGCAGACCGCGTGCTCATGGGCTATCTCTTTGACACGCACCTATTTCTTCCAACAGCGATTAATGCTTTAAATGAGCATGGCATCCTTCACTATCACTTCAACTGTACCGATGAAAAACTTGAATGTGAAATCCAGAGAATATTGGACCTCGCCTTAAAACACGCAGTTTCTGCCAATGTTTCAAAAACAGTGCAGATCAAATCCTACGCACCCAAGATGTACCATTGGGTCCTGGACATTGACATTGAAAAATAACCTTCCTACACCTCTTTGTTTTCTTCGACTAACCTTTCAAAACCCTCTTTTTTCTCCCTGATCCGCAAGAGCAGCAGCTGACAGTAATCAAAGGCATCTTTGATCATATTATATTCTTCTGTGCCTTTATCACGTCTTGATAGTGATAATTCCATGCTCTTCTTCAAGTTTTCATAAAGCCGCTCAGCCCTAACCACCTCTGCATATTCAGCCCCGAAACCCGGTGAAATATCATGCAGAACCTCTTTTATACCCTTGATTTTTTCACTCTCATCAAGAATACTTCGCACACGCGAGATAAGCTGATCATTGGAAAAAGGCTTGTTAATATAATCGGTAATGCCTTCAACTTCATCTTTGTAGAAATAGGCGGGTGTCATAGATTTAACGGTGAGCATGGCAATAGGCGTTCCAATGGCAAGGCCCCTGTTTTTTATCTCAGAGGCAACAGTCCAGCCATCCATACCTGGCATCATCACATCAAGCAGGATGAGATCAACATGCTCAGATTCAAGTATTTCAAGCGCTGCCTCGCCACTGTTTGCAGTGAGAACCTCAAATCCTTCAGACCTAAAGATAGCGCTCACAAGGTTTAAAAGGTCTTCTTCATCGTCAACGATAAGCACTCTCACCATAAAATCCACTGTCCTACTTTAGTCTCCCCGCTATGAAGTCAGCATATCCCTTGAGGTCCAAAAGTCCGTGTCCGCTGAAGTTAAAGGCGATAACACGCTCTTCATTCTTCTTCTTCGCATCCAAAGCCTCGTCAATCGCAGCCTTGATTGCGTGGTTTGTCTCAGGCGCCGGAACCAAGCCTTCAGTCTTTGTAAAAAGACGTCCAGCTTCAAATGTCGCGAGCTGATCATAGGCAACAGCCTCCAGGTTACCAGTCTTATGCAGAAGCGAAAGAGATGGTGAATTACCGTGATAGCGAAGCCCGCCCGCATGAATCGGGGAAGGCACAAAATCGCAGCCCAAGGTGTACATTTTAACAAGAGGAATAAGCTTGGCAGTATCACCGTGATCATAGCGGTATTCCCCTCTTGTAAGTGTGGGGCATCCTTTAGGTTCAACAGCTAGGAATCTCGTAGAATTATCCTCTCCACGAAGCTTCTTTCCCAAGGTAGGATAGATGAATCCGCCGAAATTAGAGCCGCCGCCAACGCATCCGATCATGACATCGGGTTTGGTGTCGATCTTATCAAACTGCAACTCTGTTTCCTGGCCGACAACGGTTTGATGGGTGAGCACGTGATTGAGAACTGAGCCCAGGGAATACTTTGTATCATCGTTTGTAGCCGCAACCTCAACCGCCTCGCTGATCGCAAGACCTAGAGAACCTGTGTGATTCGGGTCTTTTTCCAAAAAAGCCCTGCCAGTGTTAGTAACAGTAGACGGAGAAGGATGAACCTTGGAACCATATAGCTCCATAATAATTCTTCGATAAGGCTTTTGATCATAGCTAATTCTCACCATAAAGACTTCGCAGGCAATGTCAAACAATGCGCATCCAAGTGAAAGCGCTGTTCCCCACTGTCCAGCGCCTGTTTCGGTTGCGATTTTTTCCACGCCTTCCTTCATATTGTAATATGCCTGTGCAATAGCTGTGTTAGGTTTGTGGGAGCCTGCAAAGCTCACATCCTCCCGTTTATAATAGATTTTTGCCGGTGTGTTAAGTGCTTTTTCAAGTCTGCGCGCACGATAAAGTGGCGTGGGACGTCCAATCTGAAAATATGCTTCGCGCACCTCCTCTGGAATATCGATATAACGATCTGTGCTGACCTCTTGTTTGATCAGCTCCATCGGAAAGAGTGGTGCCAAGTCTTCTGGCCCGATTGGTTCATTTGTCTCTGGATTAATAATTGGTGGCAGTGGCTCCGGCAGATCCGGCAAAATATTATACCACCGTTTTGGCATCTCATCTTGTTCTAACAAAACTTTCACTTCTTCCATCTAATAAACCTCCAATCAGCACTCTCATATAGTTGAGGATTATAATATAAAAAATCATCTTGCATTATTTTAGGTCTTGCAGATGGTCTTCAAGCGCAGCGAGAATGTCTCGCTTCGTGATCTTTGAGCCTTCAATGTTTACCTCAAAGAAGTTTTGAATCGCCTTTTTATGGATGGCAAGCTTTGTGATTTGAGCTATGGTTCGGGGTTTTCCCTCGCTTATCTCAAAGACAACGTCAATACATTCTTTTTCAAAGGGATTTGCGCCGCCGCAGTAGTCAGATACAAGCTTCCAATAACTGTAAATGTTATCCGCACTCCATCGGTTCAGCCTGAAGGTGTTGAGACTCGCCCGGTCGTCAAAGGCAGCGGCATCTTCAGGATCCGCTTCAATGTAGCGCTCGATCTTTTGCATGAGTGATGGTGTGCCGGAAAGGATGAGTTTACAGCATTTCAAGCCGTTCTCAGTCTTAATATCAGAAAGCGCCCGCAGCTCTGAGAGAATGTCTTTTGTAATCTTCTCAGCTTCGTCGACCCAGATAATGGTTACAAGCCCCTGATTCGCAAGCTCGATAAGTCGGGCTCGCAGGTGTTTTTTCACAATCATCCGATTCAAAGGTTTATGTTTAATATCCAGCTCCTCAGATATGACACTGAGTATCTGAAAGCTTGTGAGACGGGGGTCATTTATCTGCAGCGTAAAGTAATTAGGGATATCTCTCAGGCTTCGCGCCACAAAATCACGGATGCTGCTTTTACCCATGCCAACGTCATCCCAGATGATAAAGACTGCTGACTGATTGGTTGGCTCTAAAAAGAGGCTGAGCTTCTCCACAATCCCTTCATTGGGGTCTTCAAGATAGAGCTCTGTATTAGAGATGCCTTCATCTGAAATCGCGGTCTTGAACTTTTCATAATCCCACTCCATCTCACGGCAGTATTCTTCAACTGCCTTGGAATATGCAGCCATGAGCTGGGAGAAACGCTTGGCCATATGTCAAATAATTTTGACTCTAAATATAAAAAACCTCCTCCTCGCAAAAAGCTTAGTTTAGAGAAGGGGGAAAATCTATTTAATAATAAAAGCAGTAGATATTAAGGGAGGTGAGGACTTTTGACTGAATGGAAATGCAGCGACTGCGGATATTCAATGAGCGGTGAGGCTCCACCTGAAGTGTGTCCTTCATGCCAGCATAAGTGTGAGTTTATCGATGTAACATGCTACACACCGGAGTGCAAAGAAGAGGGCAGAGACTACAGGTTATGAGAGGTGAAAATAGGGTGATGAATAAGCTTTTTAACATCCAAGCCACGAAATAATACATGACGACAAGTTTAAAAAACTTCGTTTAACGCCCATATCGGTGTTATGCTCTCCGAGCCGTGCGAGAACGCAAACGAAGTGAGACGAGTTTGGGTTCGGACTTAAGTTTATAAACAAGTGATATAAACTTCGTTTCATGGTAAAGGGGTTAAAAGAAATCATTGTTGGAGTGATCATTTTTGTCTTAGGCGCAGTGATCTACGCGGGGATTAGTACGCCTGCACCAATATTATATTTGAATCAACCTTATTTCCCCAATGAGCGATGTTATCCAAATCAGATGGACTTCTCTAATGGTCACACGTATAAGTTTGAATTGTCAAATAGAGCAGAAACAGAAGCAGTCTCAAAAGTATGTCTTTATGGCGATAACCTTACATTCGAGATTGGAGATATCAAACAAAATACTTCAATCTGCTACAATGAAGATACTGTGCCACCAAAAAGTTCTGGTTTAATCAAAATATACAACCCAAAAATATACGTCAATGGAGCTGACAATTTCACACTTAAAACAACTGTTTCTTGCAAATCAAAGGTATTTAGAATACCTAGACCTTGTGATTCTTTAGTTATATCATGCAACTTTAAGGAAAGATGGGGAAACAGATATCAGCTAATTTCGTAAAAGCCCGAACCCAAATTGAGCATAACAAGGTTATTAAGCATAATTTGTTTACTCCGACCGCGCTGCGCTCTCTTCTACGGCTCGGAGGATTTAACAGAAATTTAACGGTTGGAGTTTTTTCTCTCAAAAATTCCGATGTTAAGCGTCACAATTTAATATCAAAAACATAAGAATAATTTATGGGTGGAGAAATTTTGCGAAGGATTGTTAGCCCTGGCGCGCTTTGAGCAAACCGGATTTCGCCGGGCGGCATCTGCTTAAGAGGTGGGGTGGCAGATAAATTATATATTGGCAGCAACATAATTTAGGTTTATAGGAAGATGTTGCATATGAAACGGAT
>BDTI01000163.1 GCA_002923215.1 archaeon BMS3Abin16
TAAATGGAACGTTTTTCAGTCTGAGCTGAATTTGATCTTCATCATAGCGATACTCTCGGAAGAATAATAAATAAAATGGTGTTCGAACATTCTTCCAAAAATACATCCGAATGTCTTTCCGAAAAGTCATGTTAAACCCCTAGTAATCCATCCAACTATAAAACAACTACTCTATTCTTCAAGCTCCCAAAGATCGAACCAGTAATCTCTGCAATATCAACTATGTTTTGAAAAACAAGTTTAAGCTTCTCTTCTTTGCCTCTCTTCAAAATTAAAAAAGGGATCATTAAAACCATGTTTTTTAAAAGCGAATTATACCGGTATCGCGCGAAAAAAATCCTTTTATTCAATTCTTTCCTGTGTTTTTTTAAATACAACGATCTATGATAGCTGTATCCGAAAAATTTCTTGAACATCCCAAACACACCTCTCCTATACCTATGATAGATTAACGCTTCGGGTGAAAATGCTATTTTATATCCTGCCCACTGAACCCTCCAGCTTAAGTCAACATCATGTCCAGAACGCATTTGAGTATCAAACATTCCAAGTTTTACTAAAATATTTTTTTTATATGCAACATTTGCAGTGACAACGTAAACAGGGAAATAGCCTCCTTTTGGATCTCCATTTTCGTCGAAGTTTTTCCCCTGAGATAGATTGTTATATGAGGCTAAAAACTGTTCAACCACTGTTGCGGTAGGTGTAAACCCAATTACCTCGCCAGCTACAGAGGCTACATTTTTTTCATTAAAAACCTTAACAAGTTCACCCAACCACTTGTTATCTGCGATACAGTCAGAGTCTGTAAATGCAATAATAGGGCCTGAACTTTCATTTACTCCTTTATTTAAAGCGAAAGACGCACCAATTCTTTCCTCGAATAAATATTTCACAGGATATCTTTTAATCTCCTTGGCCGTGTTATCTCTTGAATTATTGTCAACAACTATTACCTCATAGTCGGTTTTTGGAAAATCCTGATTTAATAGTGATTCAATACAGTCACCTATCATCTCTTCATTATCCTTTACAGGAACTACGACGCTGACCTTCATTCTCACTTACCACCGGATTAACTAAATGAGGTTTCAAAAGGTTTTTTATTATTTCAATCTATCCTACTACAATTAAAGTCCATTTAACTTATATTGAGCACTAAGGCAGAATAAATCTGAAAAAATCATTTTATGCCATAAATGAAGGTGTTTGCATGCATTTATCGAGGCTTTGATAGTGTTCAGAATGATATTGGATTAACTATAGATAGACGCATCTTCTCGTGATTTAGGAATAAATATTTATATTCTGCAGGCTCAGCATTTTCCTGGAAGGTGAAGCCTATGGTTTCATTTGAAGAATCAATGGAGATGATGGCCACAATGTCCAAAGAGGATATGATGGCTGCAATGGCTGAGAACAAAAAGATCTGCGCCACTTTCTGCGGGAACTGCCCAAGCTACGGCGGCACAGGCGAAACAGAGCTGCTTTTCTGCGCCACCGGAAAAAGCGATAAGATCACCGAGGAGAAAGGCTGTCTCTGCGGAGGCTGCCCGGTCACACCGAAGATGGGACTTCGATGGAACTATTACTGCACGCGCGGCTCAGGCCGAGAGCAGATGGCGGCTGAGAAAAAATAGTCATCCCCTCTTTTTTTAATTTTTATTTTTTTCCTGTGCATCTGAAAAATTATTCAGCTGGTTTTCGCAAGCTCGCTGTCAATAATATCTTTGAGAATGTCCTCTGGAACAGCGCCTGAAACCTTCTGGCCGTTTATCACAAATGTGGGTGTGCCAGTAACACCAATAGCAATCCCTGCCTGCCTGTCTGCCTCAACCTCGGCTGTGTACTTGCCTGAGTCAAGACAATCTACAAAATCACCTGATTCAAGACTGAGGTTTCTAGCGTATTCATTGAACTTGGCAGCTCCGCCTGTGGCCCAGTCACTTTGTTTTTCAAAGAGCATGTCATGATACTCCCAGAACCGGCCCTGTTCGTTTGCGCACTGCGCGGCTTCAGCAGCTTTACCTGCTAGGGGATGAATACTATGAAGGGGGAAATCCCTGTAGACAAAGAGTATCTGATTGCCATATGCTTTTTTTATGTCTTTTACAGTTTGAAGCGCTTTTGCGCAGAAGGGACACTGGAAATCTGAAAATTCAACTACGATTACCTTTGCATTGGGGTCGCCGGCTGCGGGGTCGTCGTCTATGAGTGCGGTCATGTTAATTTTGCCGCTTGCTGTGTTAGGATGCTCAGTTGCTGGAGGTGTTACTGGTGATGGTAGCGGTTTTGACATGTTTATCGGCGGCTGCAGGAAGAAGAGCGACCCGTCCTTTGTCACATAGGCAGGCGCGTTTACGAGGCCGGATGCAGAGTTTATTGTAAAGTTAAAGTGTAGTACTCCGGATTTTTCTGTTATGCTTTCAATCTTTGCCGTGGCACCGGGCTGCAATAGATTTGTGTTTACAAAATCAAGGGTTTTGGCAGCTACTTCATCTTGGGGAAGAGCTCCTTTGCCTGCACCGCCCGATGCGGATGCGTACATGTAGCCGATGGCTCCGCCGAGAACTATGCCTACGATGATTCCGATTACAACCATTTTCATTGTGTCTGAGGATTTGTCGTCTTCCAAATATACCACGTCTACGGCCATTCTAGCTAGTCCTACTATTAAATGGTTTTCCCAAATCACGCCCCACTTCTAGGCTCAGCCGGCAGCGGCTTCGTCCATCACCCACTACAGAATTCGATGTCTGAAGTTTTTTCACTGCTTCCCAGGCATTGCCCGAACTTGTCACAACTCTTTATCCTCGCCGCAGTTCAAATCAACATATCGTTCTGTTAGGTCATAGAATAATGGCGCTGTGACGGCGGCAAGATTCATATGGGAGGTTTTAAAATGGGGTGTTATGCTCAAGGGGACACGGTTTTATCAGCTGCTTGTTTCAGTTGTGTTTCTCGCGGTTCTGGGTTATCTGCTCTCCAGCCTGAAGTTGGGTCGTGTTTACCGGGAGCTTTTAGCTGTTGATCGGGTGTATCTCATTCTAGGTGCGTTGATCTTCTTTTTTGCGGCGATTCTGAAGATATATCGCTTCTCACTTGTTGTGCGGGTCTATGGCTTTGAAATCCCATTTTTAGAGGCGGCGCTTGTGCAGATGGTTGGCATATCCTTTGCAACACTTACGCCGGGTCGTGTGGGTGAGGGCTCGAAGGCAATTCTATTAAATAAACGGGCGGATGTGCCCATTTCCAGCGCTCTGGGCATGATTATATTTGAGCGTTTTTTTGACGTGATTCTCCTCGCGACAGGGGCTTTTTTATTCTCACGCTCTGTTTTGCAGCGGGAGTTTACACTGGCTATCGGCTTGTTTCTGGCCGTGCTTGTTGTGTTCTTTGTGCTTTTTCTCAGGCACTTTAACTCTGTCAAACGTTTTGTGCCGAAGCGGTACGTGGGATATTTTACCCCGGTCACAACAGGCGGGGGACTGTTTCTATCACTTTTAGTGCTTTTTTTTACAGCTGCAACATGGCTTGTTGAGGCCCTGTTCCCATGGCTTCTCGCACGCTCCCTGGGCGCCTATGTGCCTTTTACCCTTGTCTTCGGCGTGGTTTGCATAAGCACGATTGCCGTGGCTCTCTCTGTGCTTCCAGCTGGGCTTGGAACGATGGATCTTAGTTTTCTCGTGCTCTTTCCGCAGATTGGTGTGACCGCTGAAACCGCGCTTTCAATCCTTCTCATTTACCGTTTCTTTGGAATCGTTACGCCTTTTATCTTTTCATTTGTGCTTTTAAACCTGAAAAAAACATCTTTTAAAGATATTCGCTCGGATATGGGAGGCTGAAGCCGGTGTTTTCTGTTCTAATCCCTGTTTACAATGAAGAAGCGATAATCGAGGCGAACACAACTCGGCTTATAGAATATCTTAACGGGCTGGGCCGGCCTTATGAAATACTCATCTGCAGCAACGGCTCAACCGATAATACAGACGTTATCGGGCGCAGGCTTGAATCTGAAAACCCCGGGCGGGTACGTTTTTTTTCACTCAAAAATAGGGGTGTGGGCCGGGCCTTTAAAAAGATGGTTTCAAAGTCCAGATCAGACCTGCTAGTCTCAATCGACGCCGATCTCACAACAGATCTCAGCTTCATCGATGAAGCGCTCAAAGGGCTTGAGGAAAATGACATTGTAATCGGCTCAAAACATGTTGGAAGTCAGAGGAGAAGCATAGGGCGAAAACTGCTTTCCGGCGGCTTTATCCTGCTTGTGAAGCTGCTGCTTGGCATGGGATACTCAGATTATTCCATCGGCACAAAGGCGTATAAAAAAAGCGCAGTCCAACAGTGGATCCGCGGAATCGACTATGGCTCGTCCTATGTAATCGAGCTGATATATTATGCCAAGTCGGCAGGGCTCCCAATCAGTGAAGTTCCTGTTTTCTGTGATGATCGGCGCAGGAGCAGATTCAACCTGGCGCAGGAGGTTTTCTACAGGTTTCGAAACCTCCTCAGGCTCTGGTATCGGGCGCGCGTCAGGGGGCGGGTCTGAGCGTTTCTTGGCACCTCTTTTTCAGAACGTCGCTTTCGATTCGCAGGGTGCAGAGGTTGAGATCCCCGGTCGCTATGATGATATCCAGATAACATTGGTCCCGCGCTTGCTGGGATTTAATTTTAACTGCGCAGAGGTTGTAGTCCTCTGTCTTAACCGCCACTTCTCTAAAGCAGTTCCCCCGAATTTCTGTTGATTTGATGTCATCGCAGATTGTGTAATCATTTTTTGAAACGGCGAGATCGTGTCGCAGGGGGTCGAGGCGTGCCTGGACAAGAGGGTATTTTTCGTCAAGTGAGCTGTTAAAACTTTTCTTCAAAAGTAAAATCTCATTCTTTTCATAAACAGTTTCAAAAAGCCCTAGTTCAAGAAGGCTGCGGACGATTTGCCTGTGCTCCTCTGGTAGAGGCTCCATATTTATCAGCAGATATTCAACGTCTTTTGACGGCGGATTCTCATCGGCAACACCCCAGTTGGCCTGTTCAAAGGGGTTGGGGTATTCGTATATTATTTTTCGGTGTGTGAGATGAGGGACGAAGAAGGGTGTTGCAGAAACCGACGCGTCCTCAGGGATCAGGCTGATTGCCTGGTAGGCTGCTTCTTCATAGCCTGGATTCGGGTTTCCAAAGTTTTTCACAAGCCTAATTGTGTGCCTGTAGTTTTTCAGAGAGGCGTCAAAGGGCGCGAGATAGATGTTTCCAAGAATTGTTGATCCAATGAGCAGGGCAAGCGCCGCATGTCTGAGACGCCGGGTTTTCAGGTTTGAAACGCCATAGACGGTTGCCACGAAAATGACGGGGATGATGATTGCCGTGTAATGGTGGTTGAAAAGATGCATGTAGATGAAGTCTGAAATCATGTTTGTGAAAAGCACAAGCGAGGCAACGCCAAGTGTGAGCGGGCTGAGGGCTGCGAGAAATCCCACTGGCGCGAGGAGGTTGAAAAGATAGGTTGCATTGACACTGTTTACAAGAGCGTGGAAGACTGTTTTCGGCCTTAGAAACACATTTGCCACAACCTCAGCTGGTGTGCGCCCAAGCTTTCCGAATACCACCTGCCCCTGGCTGAATCTGAAATAGCCCATGGGATTAAAGTATGGCAGAAGAATCTTGAAGACTGTGAGAAGCCAGAGCACAGCTGCAATGCTTGTAACTGCTCCCATGCGTCGATCATATTTCACAGCCACGAAGAGTCCCAGGAGAAAAACGGTCAGTGCAAATTCCTCTTTTGTAATAAGTGTGAGCGCAACAAAGAGATAGTAGGGTTTTGCCCGGCCTGCAGCTGCGAAGTAGAATGCCCAGAGGAGGAAGGGGACTCCAAGGGTTTCAGGGTGGTACTGCCAGAGATTGATGTGCTGAAGCGAGGGATACATAAGATAGGCGGCGCTGAACACAAGCGGGCTCCATCGACTGTTCATCCTGTCCCGTGCGATGAGATAGATTGGAACCGCGCCGGACGCGATTGCAAAGCTCTGCAAAACAAGCAGGGCCCGCACATCATCCCAGAGCCAAAACAGGGGTGCTGTGAAGAGGTGGATGTAGCTTGCGTGGTCGCCGAATATGTGCAGTCCCCGAACAGTTACAAAGGCGGGCTCACCCCTGCTCAGAAGCCAGATCGCCTGATCAAATATGCCGAGATCAAAGCCTGATGTTCCGAATCTGTTGTGCCTGTTTATGGAAAACACGGTGAAGGCTGTGAAATAGAGAAGGGTCATGAAAAAAAGGATAGCATAAGGCGTTTTTTCGCTGCCCTGGATTTTTGCCTTGACAAGCGATGGTTCCATAATCTATCACTCCCCCTTTTTCAGCGCCTGTTTTCAATGGCTTCGACGCACTCAGCTTTCACAGTGTTTGACTCTATCTTTACCTGACAGAGGTTCAAGTCGCCTGTTGCAACAGCGATTTCCTTGAAGCAATCGTCACGCAGCTCTCTTGTTTTAATCTTAACATCACAGAGGTTGTAGTCGCCTGTTGCAACAGCTACGTCGTGGAAGCATTCCTCCTTTAAATCAGGATTTTTTACCCGCACATCGCAGACAGTGTATCTCTCTGTTGCAAGGGCGAGCTCCATTCCAAAGCGGTCGTCCAGCAGGCGGGCTTCTTTTTGAGACGCGCTGTGAGATAGAACAAGACCAAGCAAAATTACAATGGCCGCGATGAATATCCATTTTTTATGGGTTTCAATCTTTCCCAGAACTTCTTCAAAAATTTTGGTGTAAAGCGGTTCATCAAGGCCGGGGCCGATTCTTCTGCCAAAGAGGAGAAGCATGATTCCCAGAAGCGTTAGAATCTGGCCAAGCGTGTCGATAAAAGTCTTGCCGTAGTAGATGCGCACCTGCTCCTGACTTGGGATTACAAGCATAAATGACGGTGAGACCAGATAGATCTTGTCCGCGCCTTCAACCTTCCAGTTCGGGAAATATGAGACCTTCACAATATGGGGGACTCCAACACAGTTTGTTGTAAATGTGATTTCATCGTCTTTAACGCTTTCAGAAACAGTGCAGTCACGCTCTATTGGAACACGGGGTATATCCGTAAGTTTTCCATCTGTTTTCACAAGTTTGAATGGACCGGGATCAGACGCATCATCGGTGAAGACAAGGGGCACATCCAGAAGGCTGAGATTTATGAACCAGAGATAGGCTGATTCCTTCCAACGGCTGGTTTCAAAGAGAACAGGCTCATATTTTGGAACCTCAACATAGCTTCCCTTATTTCCGGTGAGCCTGAAAACAGTGTAAGGCCCGATCTCCTTTTCAAACTCGTAGCCAGGATGATTTATAAGAGCAACCTTCGTCGCATCTGTCCGGGCGATTACCTCTCCCACATTGAATATCTCCAGATGCCGGGCAGCGTCAGAGGGGTTGAAACGGGTGCAGGGCCACTGCGGAAAGGGGCATGAGGTGACCTGTGAAATCTCGGATTGAATATAGAATATGAAAGGCGATGAAACCGTTGACTGCATGTAGAGTCCTTCAAGTGTGTCTCTGCCAGAAAAGAGGGGGAGCGATTCAAAGGCCCGGCTAGAGCCTGCCGAGTTATGAAGCTGAGAATGCTCATAAACAACACGCGGGTCACCCGGCCCGCCTGCGAGATACTGGTTCACACCGTTAAAGGCCGGCCAAACAGCTTTTCCCTCAAATCCCTCGTAGTTCCAGTCGATCCAGTTAGGTATGAAGGTTACGCTTTGATTCACCCAGAGTATGGTTGCCAAAACCAGGATCACGGGCAGAAGCCATTCACCGCGAAGCCGGCTTGCAGCGGTTCCAAGAATGTAGGCGGCGGCGAGAAGCGGATAGATCTGTAGAAAAGGAATAAATCGGATGTCCACGATTCCCAGCCGTGTTGAGACTGTGTAGAGAAAAAAAGCCGCAACCAGTGAAAAGGTGATGAAAAGTATTTTGTCCTCTTTTTTCCAAAGGCCCCAGACTATTCCGAGTGCTGAGAGCAGGTAGATGGGAAGCAGATTTTTCGGAAAGACCTCATAGATATTTTTGATATCCCAGACCACGGCGAAGGGCGTTGTATAGTCGAGTTTAGCGACCATGGGTATCGCCCAGAAGCTTGTGAGCAGAAAGGCGGTGAAATATATCTTGAATAGAAATGCCAGGTTTCCAGCGAGTTTTTTTCGGTTTCGTTCGGCGAGAAAATAGGTTGATGTGATGACTACAAAGAGAAGGGTGTAAACATGGGTGAATGTGATGAGAACAAGCAGCGCGATGAGCGGCGTGCTTCGGCGGCCCTCAGATTTTTCCATTTCACGGTAGAGCACGCCGAGAAATATCAGTGTAAGGGCCATGCTAATTGAGTATGTGAACTCGCCTGCAAGGGTGCTTGGAATGTTTGCTCCCCACATGCTGTTAGCCTCCATGAATAGAAAGGGCAGCATGAGCGCTGCGGAGAATGCGGGGATTGGGAATCGGAATTTCATAGCTTTCATACCATAATATGCGGCGGCTGGAAGCAGGAAAATTCCGAGAACACTCACAAGTTTAAAGGCAATTTGAAGCGGGATAAGATAGCCTAGGACTGCCATCACGAGAAAGGGCAGGAAAAAATAGAATTGGAACATTGGAAATCCCGCGTAGTTTCCCTGGGTCCAGCCTACGAGGCGTCCCGCTGGCAGAAGGCTGTTTTTCATGAAATATGCTGAGTAATAATGAGATGCTGTGTCACCCCCGGTTGTAATCGTTTTTGAAAGCAGAAGCCGAGGTGTGAAATAGCTCAGGAGAAAAGCGAAGATTATGATGAGCACCAGGACGTCAACAGCCTTTTCCCGGTCCCACTCCCTTGGATTCATCCTTTCCTCCGAAGCTGAAGTGCGAGAAAGAGAATCATTAAAACGGCGAGCACCGCTTTTATCATGTTATTTGAAACAATGGGCTGCTCCTCTACAACCCTGATGGTTCCACGGGCAAAGGTTGAGTGCATCACACCCCCGTCTTTAAAGCTGATCCCGGCAAACACTGCGTAGCTGCTCCCAGGAAGCGCTGAAAAAGAGGAAACATCAAAGTCGCGCTCAACATTTCCTCTGGCCGGTAGAAAAAGTTCTTTTGAATATTCTTCAGCCTCAAGCTCCCTTGGAAGATAAAGCGTGATAAAAGCATTGCGACCAGTGGAATCCGGATTTTTAACTGAGAGCCTGAGTTTTGCGCCCCGACCCTCTGAGACCGTGGCCTCGTCGAGAACAGCAAAGACCGCTGTCGTTGTCTGGCGGCCGACGGTTATGTAAAAAGGTGTAACCGCTGAAAAAGGGTAGCTGTTCGCGTCCCTGTAGTTGACCGATGCCGCCGCAGGATAGACGCCCGGTAGCGCTTCTGCCGGAGCTTCAACCGATATCTCAGACTCAAAAGGCCGGTTGGGATTAAGCCTGCCTATAAAAACCTCCTCGGCCGTAAAACCCTCTGGCAGATAAAATGAAACCGACGTGTCAAAGGCCGCTTCATCACCGCGGTTCACAACCCTTAGATTTGACGTTCCATGCCCGGCGTCCAGCTCAACACCCTTGATATCCGTGGTAATTGAGATAAAGCTTGCAAAGGCTGCTTCAAAGGATGCGAAAAACAAGAAAACCACTAAGACTATCTTTAAAAACCGCTCCATAAAATTTGTTTTCCCTAGATAAACATATAAGCCTTTCTTCGGGAGACGCTTTACGATGGTTTAATCATACTATGCATAAGGATCTGCACGCCGCGGACAACTACCATCGTCACTGCAAGGACAAGCACAATTCCGAGTATTTTCTCCATATTCTATCTGCCCAAAACACGGGATGAAGGGGCTTCAAAAAAAATCACCCCTAACTAAGTTAATCCAAAACCAGTAACTGCAAGCTTAATCAAAGCCAAGGGTAGATTCGGAAATATCCCGAAGACGAGAACTGCAAGCGCAAGGAGCACCATTGGAATAAGCATAGCCAAAGGAGCCTCATCAATCTCAACTTTATCATCCGCATCGTGCTCACCGAAAAAGGCAGACACAATAATAGGCATATAATACACCGCGTTCATGAGACTGCTGTTTAATAGGATGATTACAAAGAGGATGAAGGCAATGCCGCCAACATCAAGCGCGCCAAGAACCAAAAACCACTTGCTGATGAATCCTACAAATGGAGGGAGTCCTATCATGGAGAGGGCTGCGATTGTGAAACATGTCATGGTAATCGGCATCTTCCGACCGATCCCTTTATAGTCGCTTATCTCCTTCTTGTCAAGCTTGAACATGAGCGCGCCTGCAGCGAGGAAAAGAGTGTCTTTCATGAAGACATGGCCGAAGAGATGAAGCACTGATCCTTCAAGACCACGCCCGGTTAAAAAGGTCGCGCCAAGAATAATGTAGCCCATCATCGCGATTGACGAGTAGGCGAGCATCCGTTTGAGGTTACCCTGGGGAATGGCCACAGCTGACCCCAGGATTATGCCTGCGCTTGCAAGGATTGCGAGAACATAATGCGCTCCAAGCTCTCGGACAAGCTCCGGGCCGAAGACATTGTATATCGTACGGATGATCCCGTAGGCGCCTGCCTTTATCATCACACCTGAGAGAAGAGCGCTCGCAGGTGCAGGGGCAACGGGATGCGCGTCCGGAAGCCACACATGCACAGGAAACATTCCAGCCTTCACGCCGAAGCCGATTATATAGGAGAAGAATATGATCTGGCTGATTATACCTTTATTTTTAAGCAGGCCAAGGGTTGTGAGATCAAGGCTTCCTGCCTGGACATAGGTCATGATCACTCCGAAGAGCAGGAAAAGACCGCCTGCAATGCCCATGAAAAGATATTTCTTGCCAGCTTCCATAGCCTCTTTTGTCTCTGAGTGGATGACGAGTACCCATGAGGCGAGTGAGAGTATTTCAAAGTTTATGAAGAGTGTGAAGAGGTTTTTTGAGAGGAAGACACCGAATGTTGCACCTGCGGTGAGTAGCCAGAAAAAGTAGAATCGGTTTCGCGCGTGTTCATGGGTCATGTACTGGGTTGCGTAGATTGTTGCAAGGAACCATGCAAATGTTGCGGCTAGGATTACGATCAAGCTCAGTGGATCGGCCATGAACTCGATGGGTAGGGGGGAAATATTTTCTGAAAGAAGAACGAAGTTAAGGATTTTACCGTTCAAAACCCCCGGTATCATGAAGAGCGCCAGCACAAAGGGTATGAAGCAGGCGATGATTGCGGTTAGGTCGCGGGCCTTCTCACTTTTTGTTCCAAGCACGTATGCTACTGGTGCTGCAAGCGCCGGTATCCAGGGCACGAGCAGCGGAAGAATCGATCTCGCCAGTTCTGTTCCCATTTATTTCCCACCGTCCACTGTTTCATCAAATTAATTATATGTAGATTAATTCAAGTGTAAGTAATATAAAGTTTTCGGGAGGCATTTGTAATGCTGTCTGCATCAGTATAAACGCTGTGAGCGCCCCTCGAAAAGTACTACTTCAACAGGCTCGTTCTTTTCGATTCGCACCGTGTTTGCGGGTATCTGGATGTATCCGTCTGCTTCGTTTAAAGCAGTTATCGCGCCTGAGTCCTTTGCCACCGGAGATGCCAGCAAAGTCGCGTCGCTGTCTCTATCAAGGCGCACGAGCAAAAATAGATGCCTGCCGCCAGGATTTTGAAGCGGAAGCGCGGATTTGGCGCTAACCGCTTCAACCCTGCTTTCACCAAGCCCGGAAAGCCTCCGGATAACCGGCGACGCAAAGACGTTAAACGCCATCAGAGCAGATAAAGGGTTTCCCGGAAGGCCGAAGACAATCCCCTTATCTATAACACTGATAATAACCGGTTTACCTGGTTTTATGTTCACGCCGTGAACGATAACACCGGGCTTGCCCAGACTGTCAGTCACATCTGAAAGAAGGTCTCCCGCTCCCTTGGATGTTCCACCCGATGTTATTACGATGTCAAAGTTTTCTAAGGCGTCTTTGAGCGAGGATTTTAAGGTGTCTCTGCAGTCTTCAACCCTGCCTAAGATGATGGGTGTTCCCCCGCATTCAGATACCCTGCCTGCGATTGAATAGGTGTTAATATCATATATCTTTCCCTGCGCAAGCTTTCGGCCCGGCTCTACAAGCTCGTTTCCAGTGGAAAGCAATGCGATCTTCGGTTTTTCATAGACCTGCACCTGATCTATTCCCTGAGCAGCAAGTATCCCCAGGTGCCGTGAGGCGAGAACGGTTCCCGCCTGTAGAAGCATCTCCCCTGACTTGATGTCGCTTGCCGCAGCGGATATGTTTTCACCAGGTACAACCGCTTGTTGAACGTCCACCCAATCATGAGACGTGGAGGTATACTCAACCATTACAACAGCGTTCGCCCCCGCTGGGATGGGGGCGCCTGTTGCTATCCCAACTGCCTGGCCGCGGTTCATCACTATTTCAGAGCTTTCGCCGGCCGCGATGGCCCCGATTTTTTCCAGCTTCACAGGCCGGGTTTCATCTGCTCCAAAGGTGTCTTCAGCGATTACCGCGTATCCGTCCATCCGGGATTTTTCAAAGGGCGGCACATCCTGATTAGCTCGAAAATCTTCTGCGAGCACACGGCCCAGAGCCTCTGACAAACCGATTTTTTCAAAACCTGGAGTTAGTGTGAAGTTTTCATACAGCGCCGATTTGGCTTCGTCGATTGTCTGGATACTTAGAAACTTCATCTCAGATTCACATCTTTTTAGAACAAATAGACCTCTACTGTTTCGCCTGCTTCGAGTCCCTCTTTTTTTGCATCCAAAAGGACAAATCCATCTGCCTTTGTGAGTGTTGTTATCAGGCCTGCGCCTTTGGCAGACACAGGAGAGACACGGATATTTCCATCGTGCTTTTCGATTCGAACCCTGATAAAATCAACCCTGCCAAGCTGAGATGGGACGGCCTTCGTTAAAAGCCCTTCAATAGTGGGGTGAGGCACTGCGACATTGGTTCCAAGCATCCGCTGGATATATGGTGTTACAAGCAGTTCAAAGGCGGTTACCGCCGCCACTGGAAAACCTGGGAGCATGAAAACCGGGCGACCACTCACAACGCCGAAACCCGCCGGGCTTCCAGGCCGGATACTCACACCGTGAAACACGACTTCACCACGGCGCCTGATAACCTCTGGCACAAAATCTTTCTCTCCCACAGACGTTGCACCGCTCAGAAGCAGCAGATCCCATTTCATGTCTAAAACATCTTCAAGCAGAGATTCATCGTCTGTTATAATGCTTCGCGACACTATCTCTGCTCCCAATCCAGAAGCGAGGGATGAGAGGGTGTAGCTGTTAATGTCATAGATCGCGCCCGCGCCAAGCTTTTCACCCGGCGCCGCAAGCTCAGTTCCAGTTGAAACAACAACAATGCGCGGCTTTTTTCTCACCTTAACTTTAAGATTTCCCGTTGCAGCAAGTACACCGAGATCCTGTGGCTTCAAAACAGTTCCGCTTTTTAGGAGGAGATCGCCTTTTTTAATGTCCTCCCCAACCTTTGAGATGTGTTTGCCCGGCGGAACAGAGACTGTGATCTCAACGACTCCATCTAGTTCCTGGGTGTACTCAACCATCACAACACAGTCTGCGCCCTCAGGTGCTTTTGCGCCTGTCATGACCTTAACCGCCTCACCCCGGCCCACAACGGCTGAAACAGTGTCGCCTGCCACTGTCACGCCCACTACCTTGAGCAAAACAGGACTTGCCTGTGACGCGCCGAAGGCGTCCTCTGCCCGCACAGCATAACCGTCCATCATCGCCCGGTCAAAAGGCGGGTTATTCATCTCTGAAACCACGTCTTCAGCAAGCACCCTGCCCAAAGCGCAGTCAAAACTAACCTCCTCACTCCCTATCTCAAAACCATGCTGCGCAAGCATATCAAGCGCGTCTGCCAGAGGGATTCGCCTTTTAAAACCGCCTTTAGCCATCTATAGTCTCCTTCAGTCTTTCAAGATCAAAGGGTGTGTTAACATTGTGAAAGCTTAAAAGTTTCGGGTCAACACCTCGGAATTCCTCAAGGTCCATGCGCACCACATTGTCTAATCTGTTGATTGCGTCTTGCACCCTTTGAAAACCCTCTTCTGTAGCCCTTCGGGTTGCTGATAAAAAGGATGCTGTGCGGTAGACGCCATAGAGCGGTTCAGCACCTTTATAACTCCCCGGAATAACAGCGTCCACATCCGCCCGTCCTTCGATTTCGTCAAGCATCCGGCTGTAAATCTCTATATTCAGCATGGGCGCATCCAGGGGAAGGATCGCCGTGTACTCAGACTTGCAGCTTAAAAGAGCGGTTTTCAGCGCGAAAAGCGGCCCGCGCTCCTTAAGGTCGTCAAACACAACTGTAGCACCCTTAAACTCCTGAGTGGTCTGACCTGCATATCCAAGGGAGACGACCACGTCCTCTGAAAGCTGCCTGGCATTGTCAAAGGCGATTTCAAGAAAACTTCTGCCGCTAAATTTAAGAATCCGCTTGTCACTGCCCATGCGCGTGCTCTTACCCCCGGCCAAAAGGATGCAGGACAAATCAACCATGAATAAACTTGGCACCACCCATAAATAATTAGCTGCCCAGACAGCCTATAAGCATATAGACTCAAAAAATCGGGCGCATTGATTATAGTTATTGCAGTAATACTCTGGAAGGGTAGCGTGTGGATGTGAATCTTCCACTGGATGAAGGCGCACAGGAACAGAGCGGAAAATGCGGGAAACAATTAGGCGGAAAAACCGTGCAGACCACGCGGCCTAAAGACACAAAGGGGGAGAATTCTGTATGTCAAGACCAGTATGACGACGCATGCAAAACCAAGATAGACACATGTGAACAAGCTTCAGAGGATCCGGCAGCTGCAACTTCGGCAAGAATGCTTCACATTATGCATAAAGGAATTTGAAAACAACTGCAACGACGACGGCTACATGGCATGCGAAAAAAGGCTGCCAAGACAATTACACACCATGCACACAAACATACTGCAAAGCCTGCTAAACCACCATCAACAAACACCCAAACCACATCCTTTCCCGGCCAAGCAAACTTTATATCTCAAAAGCAACTAAACCCCACAACCAACCATGTCGGAGTGGTAGCTCAGCTTGGGAGAGCACTAGACTGAAGATCTAGTGGTCGGGGGTTCAAATCCCCCCCACTCCACTGTCACCCTCATTCAAACTTCAATGTTCATCTCGTTCAAATTTCGCTCGACACCGAAAAAAATCAATCGAACATGTTTTTGTTCGATTGAGATAATACTTTTTCCGGCCGCGCTTTTGCGACGGTTTAGCGGACAGCGACAAACGGCGGAAAAGGGTGGATGGAGTAAAAGATTAATAGGAGGTGTGTTTATTATTTTTTCTAGCAGGTTTTATCGTTAGTTAAAACTGCTATTGGTACTGTAACAGACGGGTGGATTTGAGTATGGCTAAGAAGTTGCTTCGGGATATTGTTTCGGCGCGTGTTGTAAGTGTTGAGCCGGCAACAGTGATGTCTCGTGCTGTTTCGCTTATGGCTGAGAAGGGGATTAGCTGTCTTGTTGTTCTTGATGGGCGTCGTCCTGTGGGTATTTTTACTGAGCGCGATCTTATCAAGACTGTTGAAAGGAAAAAGGATTTGTCTGGCCGTGTGATTGAGGAGTTTATGAGCGCGCCTGTTTTAACTGCTTCTTCTTCTGTGGATATTTATGAGGCTTATAATCTTCTTGCGCAGAGTAAGATTCGTCATGTTGTCGTTGCAGATAAAGGCGCGGTTACGGGTGTTGTTACGCAGTCTGATATTCTGAAAAATCTTGGCTTCGAGTTTTTCGTGGATTTTAAAAATATTGCGAGCATCATGACAAAGAATGTGGTGATGCTTGGCAGGGAGGAGCCTGTGAGCCATGCTGTTTCAAAGATGGCTAAGCACTCTATTAGCTGCATAGTTGTTGAAGATGAGAGTCGGCCTGTCGGGATTGTAACTGAGCGTGATGTTACCCGATTGTTTCATGAGGGTGTGGACATGGAGCGGACTCTTGTTGAGCGGGTTATGAGCAGTCCTGTGAAGTCTATTCGGGTTGGCGCCTCTATCTATGAGGTTGCGGGGGTGATGGAGGAGAATAATATCCGCAGGCTTGTAGTTGTGGATAGTGAAGGTCAAATCTCTGGGCTTATCACTCAGTTTGACATTATAAAAGGGATGCAGGGAGGATATATTGAGTCGCTGAAGGAGGCGATTAAAAAGAAGGATCGCAAGCTCAAGCGCACTGAGAAGAACTTGACCGCGCTTAAGGATATTGACCAGATGAAGACTAATATCATATCGAATGTTTCTCATGAGCTTCGCACCCCTATTACGATTATCAAGTCTGCAACGGATCTGCTTGACGACACGCCTTCCGGTGTGGATAGAGAGAAGATTCTTTCAACTATAAGCAATGCTCTCATTAGGCTTGACGATATTGTGGGCGATCTAATAAACGCAGCCTACATCAATGCAGGTAAGCACAGGCTTTTTATTACTGATGTAAATATTGCCAGGCTTGCTGAGGATGCGCTGGAGGATATTGAGTCGCGGGCAGTAAAAAAACAGGTTGTCCTTAAAAATGAAGTATCCTCTAATCTGCCTTTGGTTCACGGAGATCCTACGGCTCTGAAGAAGATTATTCGAAACCTGCTTGGAAACGCTGTGAAATTCAACTTCAAAGGAGGTGTTGTCACAATCGACGCACAGGTTCAGGATGGAGAGATTTTGGTGAGTGTGTCTGACACTGGAAGCGGAATTTCTGAGGAGGAGTTTGACTCGATTTTCCTCCCTCTCTATCAAATAGACGCTACCACCACGCGTGCCCATGGCGGCACGGGAATGGGACTTGCAGTAACTAAAAGCCTCGTGGAAGCGCATGGCGGTAAAATCGAGATGCGAAGCGCAGTTGGAAGGGGCAGCGTCTTCAGCTTCACAGTGCCTATCTATTCAAAAAGTGAGGGGGAAAAATAGCAAATATGTCTTTATCAGATGAAAGACGTGGGATAGTTCATGGGCGTGATTAAAACACTTCTTGTCGTTGCAATAGTTCTGATTTCCATCGCATCTGTTTCAGCTCTGAAGATAAACTATAACACAACTCATCCCCTCCAGTTCATGGGGCTTGATTCATTTGAAAACCAGGGCGAGGTGAGAGTGATTTTTAGGGCGGAGCCCATCAGCATCCGTGCAGGCGAGGTTGTGAATCTGAACTTTCGAGTGGAAAATCCAACAGTTGATGTGCACCGGGTGATGGTTTCACTGATTGATGTTCCGCCGGGTTTTTCAGTGGTTGACTCTGGTAGTAGCATCCGAAAGGAGGTGAGCGAAAACAGCTCTGAACAGATTGTCTTCACACTCATGGCCTCTGAGGACATAGCCCCACGCTCCTATTTCTATGGCTTTGACGTGGTAGATGAAGCCCTTGGCTCAGATGGAAAAACAGTTGAAAGCACTTTAAAGCAGCTGGGCACCTATAGCGCTATAAACATATTAGGTACAGGAAAAACAGTTGAAACACCGGTTGTTGAGGAAGAGACAGAAGTAGTGAAAAACAGCGGAAAAACCAGGTACACAGGTTTCCTCGCCCTTGTGATTATCATTTCTCTTTTACTCCTGTTTCTACAGCGTAGAGCGAAGAAATAGAAAGATCTTATTTTTCAACCTTTGATCCTGTGTCTTGCCATTCTTTTATCCCGCCCGCATAATCAGAAACATCCGCAAATCCCATGTTGTCTGACAATAGATGGGCGGCACGGGGGCTGAGTGTGCATGAAACACTTCCGCAGTAAACGATTACCGGTCTTTCCTTGTCAAGCTCACGGGGGGGCGCTCTTCAAACTCATTAAGCGGAATCGAGACTGCGCCTGGGATGTGGCCCAGATCATAGCAGCACTCCCGGCCGCGAACATCCACGATCTGAATGTCTTCGCCGCTGTCCATCTTTTTCTTCAAATCATCAATCGAGATTTTCCCCATAATTCTACTCTTCATCTAAGGTTTTTCCTCTCCATGGGGACAGACAAAATCGCCGGAGGTAACATGTGTATATGCCCAGTAGGCTGCGGTCACTGCTTCGCCGGCTCCGGTTATCGCCTGCTTAAACCGTGTGTCGGTCACATCTCCGCAGGCGAAGACGCCGGGGATATTTGTCTGCGACGCCCGATCTATTACAATCTCTTTTCTGCGGTTCACCGTAACTCCCAGGCTGACTGCAACTTCTGAGCGCGGGATTATGCCGATTGCTACAAAGGCCGCGTCAACCGTCAGCTCCTCCTCTTCGCCTGACTTTGTTTCAAGGACAAGGCTTTCCAGTTTCCTTTCGCCCCTGGCCTGAACAACTGAAATCCCTGTATGCACTGAAATCTTTTTGTTATCATAAACGCGCTTGCTGTTCACAGGCTCAGCCCTAAGCATCTCACCCTTGACAAGTAGATGAACGCGGCTGGCATACTTGGAGAGTAAAATCGCCTCCTTCGCAGCTGAGTCACCGCCTCCGATTACGGCAATCTCCCGGCCGGTGTAGAGCGGTCCGTCGCAGAGCGCGCAGTAATGGATGCCCCGATTTTCCAGTTTTTTTGCTCCCTTTGCAGGATGTTTCCTGTGCTCTGCGCCAGTTGCAAATATGATTGTTCTCCCTTCAAATGAATCATCCTCTGTGATTACTGTAAAACAGCCTTCCTCTCCCCCCAACCGGACCTTGCTTACCCAGCCATCACGGGTTTCGATTTCATATTCTTTGGCGTGCTCAATCACCTGCAACGCCAGGTCCTCTCCGCTGATACGTTTTATGCCTGGCCAATTCTCAACAATGTCGGTTGTAATGATGGTGCCTCCGGGAATCTTTCCCTCTAGAACAAGCGTTTTCAAGCCGAGTCTGCCGGCGTACATGGCAGCGGAAAAACCGCATATTCCTCCTCCGATGATTATCAGGTCATACAAATTTGCGTGCATGTCCACCTTTTTTAGTCTGTAATCCTTGGATATATATTTTTGCTGGAGTTAACTATAAATATAATGATTGTTCATTACTTTAAGAATAGGTGAGAGAAAAATGGCTGTAGACTCAACACTTATCGTCACACTTCTAGTCTTCGCATTCGGAGCAGCGTTTCTATACTTCATCGGAACCGTGATAATCCAGTCGCTGCGCCTCAGCATCATACAGGTGAAATCAGACGTGCAGATTAAAATGGACAAACACCAGCAGGAACTGGAACACGAGCAGATATACATTGAATCCAAACGGCTCAGACTCCAGGGAAAAACCACGGCGCTACCAGAAGGCCAGGGTGAAGCTGAAAAACAAGTTAAAAGTGAGATAACCACAATCGAACTCGCGATCAACGGCGATACATCAGGACTCAGAGAAACACTTGAATCCATGCCACATGTCAAGAAATTCGCCATCCTAAAAAACAACCTCCTAATGGATGTGAAAGGAGATGTTAAGACCACAAAGCTCATCGAAGAAATCGAAAAACAATCAGCCATCACTGTCAGCCAGGTAAACTTCGCCAAAAACCCTGAAAAAACAATTGTGAAAGACAAGGGTTAAAGAAGACGCCGGGGGATTAATTTTTTATTTTAGTTTAAGTCAGTATGGTCTTGGAAGGTAAAACTCCTGCTGAAGTTGCGGGACTTGACCTAGAACTTAGGGATAACAAGTGGCAAGGATTAATTGAAAAGGCCGTTGCATCTAAACAAGGTCGCCTTCATTAATCTCTCTCATCTTTCTTTCTTTTTAACTCGACACTAAATGAAGAATTTATATCTAATTCACTATCCAGATATGGAATTGAGATTTTCTTTTTTCCTTCAACCGTATTCTTGACTGACATATGTTCACCTCCTTTTTAACGGTTATATCTACACTAAAATTAACGTCCACATTTAGCCATTTTTACATATTCAGGAAACTCTTCCAAAAAGGCTATTAAACACCCCGATAATGCAGTTTAAAGAGCATGTTTGATAATTGTAATGATTGTTGATTATTGGAATTAATTTTAAACAGAACCTTATTTTTGGTCCTCTAATTCTTTTAATTTTTCAACTCTAGGAATATAGTACCTGTAAACAATCGTTAATAACATAAAAATTATAATGATTCCAAGACCCATTAACGATAATTTTAAAATGTTATCATTGGAACCAAAAGCTTGGTAATAGACTAAAAGTATTCCAAGGGCTGCTGTGTAGAGTATTCCAATCATTAACCTACCGAAAGCTAGTTCCTCCTTTAACGTTTCAATTCCCATTACCTGAGATTCAATCTTCATCTATAAAGAGATTATCCTAAAAAACGCACTAGATTTAACAGAACCAGATTTACAAACACTTATATAGCTGAAGGGTCATCCCTAAACTTCTGTTAAGAGTGATTATTATGAGTGTTTGGCAAGGAAGATCAAAGAGAAAAAGCACCGGCAGCCGGCTTAAACACAGGCGCAGCAAGAAAAAGTTCGAGCTTGGCGGCGAGCATAAAGAGACCAAGATCGGCGTGCGCAAGACAACTATTGCAAATGTGCGTGGCGGGAATCAGAAGATGCGCCTCACAGTTGCAGAGTTTGCAAATGTGCGTGACCCGAAAGAAGGCCTTTGTAAAAAGGTGAAGATCACCGGCGTTTCACAGAACCCGGCAAACCCCCATTATGTGCGTCGAAACATTATAACCAAAGGCGCGATAATTGAAACCGAAGCTGGAACAGCCAGGGTTCTTTCAAAACCAGGTCAAGACGGGAACATCAACGCTGTTCTCGTCTAAATCCCCTCCCTTTTTTATTCTTCTCTCTCCCCCTTTATTTTGTTGATTTATACAATATTTATTGTGTTTAGCTCAGCGGTCCGAAGGGTGTTCGGTTAAAGTATCGATAGGCCCGTTCATAGATTTCGCTTTTATTGCTGCGGTCAATGTTGATATAGTGGCCGCTTTGGTTCTGGGCGTTTGAATTGGCGCCAATGTCAATCTGCCCTGTGGTGTTATAGTTTGTGTGACAGTTTGTGCAGTACATGTTCTTTGTGAGATTGTGCTTCAGGTTTATCGAATAATTATAGTTCACACCGTTGGGCCCGGCGATAGCTGTATAGTTGGGGTAGTAGCCGTGGCAGATGCAGCCGCTGAACGCGCCGTGTGCCTTGTAGCTGTGATTAGCCGAAATGTTGCCTGCAATGTCAGGATGGCATTTCTGACAGAAATATATGTCACCCGTTGAAGGTGTGGTTCTAACTTTGTAGACGCTGTGGCTCCCGGAAATCTTGGACTGAGAGGGTAAAATGGCATAAATCCCTGCTATGAGGATAAAAAGGAGTAGAAGTATGAATTTCGGGTCTCGCTTTGAAATCATATTATCATGTCACCGTGTCCAGAGATGAATTAGGCTGAAGGCGCCGAGTCCTATGAGCAGGCCTGCAAAGAAATAGAGCCACACGTTAAGTGTTGTCATGATGGTCTGCAGGAAAAAAGCGGCCACAACGATGAAGGCTGCTGTTGATATTATAAGCGTGCCCTTCTCCTTTTCAAGCTTGCGTTTCACCAGGCTGTCCCTGTCTTTCAGCTCACCTTCAAGGCGCTCAATCTTCTTTTCATATAAAGCGATTTTTGCGTAGTCCCCTTTATAATGCTTGTAAAAACTCTCCCAGGCGTCAACGTCTGCCTCAACATCTGCCATCAATTCGTCTTTGATCTCATTCAGATCCGGCATCTTCTTCTTCCTCTTCTACTTCTTCGTTTTCAGGAAGTATCTTGGCAACAGCTACTACACGGTCTTTTTTGTTAAGCCGCATGATTCGAACGCCCTTTGTATTCCGGCCGACAAGAGATATCTCTGAAACACGTGTGCGTATCACGATTCCTTCAAGTGTTGTGACCATGATCTCCTCGTCACCAGTTACCTCTTGGGTTGAAACCGCCCGGCCGTTTCTGTCGTCAGTGATAATATTAATCACACCCTGTCCGCCGCGGTGTATCCGGGTGTACTGGGACACAGGTGTTCGCTTGCCAAATCCGTTTTCAGTAATTGTGAGTATCTGGAATTCATCTTTTGCAAGCCCCATGCCTATTACTTCATCGCCTTTTTTCAGCCTCATGCCACGCACGCCCCGTGTGCCGCGTCCAATAGGCCGAAGTTCGGTTTCAGAAAATCTGATGGCCTTCCCCTTTGTGGTTGCCATAAATATGTCTTGAGACCCATCGGTAAGCTTCACTGAGATTAGCTCGTCATCGTCATCCAGCTTGATAGCGATTATCCCGCCGCGCCTCGGCCTCTTGTAGGCTGACAGGTCGGTCTTTTTCACGGTGCCTTTCTTTGTCGCGAAAACAAGGTAGTGATCGGGGTCGAACTCGCTTACAGGGATCGTGGCACGCACCTTCTCACCCTCGCCAAGCTCAAGTAGATTTACAATCGCTTTGCCCTTTGAATACCGTCCTGTTAGCGGCAAGTGATAGACCTTGAGCAGATGCACCTTCCCCT